>NZ_CBIFYV010000100.1:0-13559 GCF_966187215.1 Thermophilibacter sp. | reverse complement strand
TGGTCGAGCCAAGCGGTATTGTCTACACCTCCGCCGCCCGGCCTCTAGATGCGTCAACGCCTTTGTCGGGGTGGTTTTGCCTCGGCTACTCCTCGACCTCGAGGAGCTCGATGTTGAAGTTGAGCGCCTTGCCGGCCATCTCGTGGTTCATGTCAAAGGTGATGGCGTCGCCGTCGACGGCGGCGACCACTGCCGGGAAGGGCTGGCCGGTGGGGGAGGCGAGCATCACGCGGTCTCCGGCCGAGAGCTTCTCGGCGCCGGGCATCTGCGCGAGGGGCACGGTCTGCACGAGCCGCTCGTCGCGCTCGCCGTAGGCCTCGGCGGGCTCGAGGCGCACGTCGACGACCTGGCCGACCTTCATCTCGCGCACGGCCTTGTCAAAGCCGGCGATCATCTGGCCGGCCATGCAGGTGAACTCCAGCGGCTCGCCGCGGTCGCGCGAGGAGTCGAACTTGGTGCCGTCGTCGAGCGTGCCCACGTAGTGGACCTTGACCTTCTTGCCCTCGTTGCTCATGGGTCTCCGTTTCGTCGGGTCGTGCGGTGCGACCCCTGATTCTGACAGATTGCGTCGGCCGCGTCAGTCGACGTCGGAGCTCTCCCAGATGGCGTCCCAGGCGTGCGTGCCCATGACCTGGTCGCGCAGGATGCCCCACTGGTCGGCGGTGAGCTGGTCGGTGCCGAGGGTGAGGCCGAGGATGCGCTCGACGGACGCGCGACGGAAGACGCGCAGGTCGCGGTCGTAGTCGTAGGGGTTGGTCTCCTCCTCCACGACGCGCACGGTGCTGACCTCGGGCGAGACGGCCATCGCGGCGACCACGTCGTAGACGAGCGCGCGGTCCACGCAGTCGTCGTCATAGGCCAGGGCGTCGCGGTTGTCGTAGGCGTAGGCGAGGTCGAGGGTGCCCGTGGCGGCGTCCCCCTGCGCCGAGGTGACGTAGGCGCCCAGCGGCAGCGACTGCATCATCTCGAGGAAGCGACCGTCGGAGGCCCCCATGCCCGCGTAGGGCGAGAGGGTCGAGACGTCGTGGGCGTAGACCTCGGCGTCGAGGCCGGTCGCGCCCTGGGCGCCGTAACCGTACCCGTTGCCGTTGCCGGCACCGCCCTGGGTACCGGTGCCGCCACTGTTGCTGCCGTTGCTGCCGTCGCCGCTCGTGCCGCCCTGGTTCGCGGTGCCCGTGCCGCCCTGGGTCCCGGTGCCCGTGCCGCTGCCGGTGGTCGCGGAGGGCGCCGTGACCTGGGTCACGTCCTCGCTGGTCTGCTGCGTGGCGCCGCGTCCGAACACGCCGAAGGCGACGGCGCTCGCCACGGCGACGACCACCAGCGCGCCGGCCACCACCGCCACGACGCGACCGACGCTCCAGCGCCGGCGGGCGGGCTCGGCCGGGGGCGGCGCGGCCGCGCCGACCGGCCCCGGCGCCGCCTCCGCCACGGCCGGGCGCGCAACGGTCTCGTCCGAGCCCGCGTCCTTCTCGCCTCCCGCGTCCCGTCCGGCGCCCATGACGTCGTCGACGCTGGTCACGGCCTCGCAGGTGCGGGCGTACGCCTCGTCCTCGCTCATGCCCCGGGCCACGTAGTCGTCGAAGCGCGCGACGAGGTTCCCGTAGATCTCCTCCTTGAGCTCGATGGTCTCCGCGTCGAGCGTGCGCCCCTCGAAGAGGTGCTCGACGTACATCCTGATGTCGCTCTTCCCGCTCATCGTGTGCCTCCGTCCTGACTGAGAAGTCGGTCGATGATGGTCCGGGCGCGCCTCCAGCGCCGCTTGGCCTCGGCCAGCTCCTCGCGGCCCGAACCGGTGATGTGGTAGTACTTGCGACGCGCCCCCTGGGTCTCGTCGCCCCAGTAGCTCTCAACGAGCCCCTGCCCCTCCAGGCGCTTGAGGCTCGTGTAGAGCGAGGGCTCCTTCATCTCGTACGAGCCCTGGCTGGCGTCGGCCACGTCCTTGAGGATCTCGTAGCCATAGGAGTCGCCGCCCGTCAGCGTGCAGAGCACGATCGCGTCGATGTTGCCCCGGATGAGGTCGCTCTCGGCATCCCGCGTCGCCATGGGTCACCTCCCTGTCCGCTGTTCCTGGTACGGCGAGTGTAGGGCAGATTACTATGTCTGTCGATATACTTTCTCAGAAATATAGTATCGACTGCCGATTACCCGCCGCATCGCGCCGCTCGCCGACGCCCCATGCGCTATCCTGAACCGGAGGTGGCGAAGGGAGGCGGCATGGCAGGGCGAGCGGACGGCTTCGTGGGGGTCTTCGACTCCGGCGTGGGTGGCATCAGCGTGCTGCGCTCGCTCGTGGCCGAGCTGCCGCACGAGGACTTCCGCTTCTTCGGCGACTCCGCACACGCCCCCTATGGCGAGAAGACCGAGTCCCAGGTGCTCGAGCTGGCCCGCGACATCGTGGGGCGCCTCCTCGACGAGGGCGCCAAGGCCATCGTGATCGCGTGCAACACGGCGACCTCCGTGGCCGCCGAGGTGCTGCGCGCCGCGCACCCCGACGTGCCGATCGTGGGCATCGAGCCCGCGCTCAAGCCCGCCGCGCTCGCGTTCCCGCACGGGCGCGTGGTCGTCATGGCCACGGAGGTCACGCTGCGCCTGGAGAAGTACCACGAGCTCGCGTCGCACTGGGGCGGTAGCTGCGAGGTCGTGGCCGTGCCCTGCCCGGGGCTGGCCGCGCGCATCGAGCGCGGGGGGCTCGACGAGCCGGACCTCACGGAGACGATCCGCGACCTGGTGGGGGAGTGGGCCGGGCGCGTCGACGCCGTGGTGCTGGGCTGTACGCACTACCCGTTCGTGCGGCGGCAGATCGCGACGGTGCTGGGGGATGGCGTGCGCTTCTTCGACGGCGGCGAGGGCACCGCGCGGCGGCTCGCCTCGCGCCTGCGAGAGACCGGCCTGCTCGCCGAGCGTGGGCGCCCCGGCCGCGTGGAGCTCGCCTCGAGCCTCAACACCCCCGAGGAGCTGGCGCTCTACCAGCGCTTCTACGAACTGCCGCTGTGACGGGGCCCGGTCGCGCCGCGCATCCCCTCACAAGTTGGGTGGTTTTTCTTGGACCCCTTGAGTAGCGGGTGAGCTGACATTCACAAACATGCAGGTAGGAAAAGGGCACCTCCCAAGTGATACTTGAGAGGCGCCTCTGAAACCGCCCAACTTGTGACGTGGAGTGCCAATTCGCGCCGTATTGAGGCCGCGCGGTGCCGTTACGCGCGCGGCTTGCCCCAGAAGAAGGTGGCCACGGTGCCCGGGCCGGTGTGGACGCCGATGGTGGCACCGATCGGGAAGATCTCGACCTTGCCGTCGAGGTTGGGGAAGGCCTCCTCGATGCGCCGCGCGACCTCGCGCGCGTCGTCGGCGCACTCGGATTGCGAGATGAAGCACTTGCCCGCGTAGCCCTCGCCGTCCTGCGCCAGCTCGCGCATCTTGTCGACCACGCGCGCGATGGCCTTGCGCTTGGTCCGGATCTTCTCCTTGACGGCGAGGGAGCCGTCGGGCGCCACGTCCATGACCGGGCAGATGTTGAGCATGCCGCCCACCAGGCCGGCCGCCTTGGAGATGCGCCCGCCGCGGATGAAGAACGTGAGGTCGGACGAGAAGAACCAGTGCTGGACCTCGAGCTTGTGCTCCTCGGTCCACGCGGCGAGCTCGTCGAGGCCCATCCCGGCGTCGCGCAGGTCGGCGAGCTTGTCCATGAGCAGGCCGTAGCCGGCGGAGGCGGCGAGCGAGTCGATGACGACGACGCGGCGGTCCGGGTACTTCTCGGCGAGCTGGTCGCGCGCGATGCAGGCGGAGTTGTAGGTGCTCGAGATGCCGGAGGAGAGCGTCACGTGCAGGACGTCTTTGCCCTCGGCGAGGAAGCGCTCGAAGTGGTCGGCGTAGTCGCCGGCGCTCACCTGCGAGGTCTTGGCGTCGGCGCCGGCGAGCATCTTGGCGTAGAGCTCGGCCGGCGAGTTGGTGGCGCCAAAGTCGTCCTTGCAGGGCTCGCCGTTCAGGAAGTAGTTGAAGTAGACGTAGGCGATGTCGCGCCGCTCGAGCCACTCGCGCGTGAGGTCTGCGGTGGAGCAGCAGCTGAGAACGAAGTCGGACATGGGACCTCCTCGGGTCGTTTGGCTGCGTTCAGGATAGCGCAAAGCGTGACCGGGCGATTCGATTCAGCCCTCCCGCGGAGTGGTGTCGCGACTCGCGGCATCCCTGGAGGCGCGGCGCTCCTCGTCGGCCAGGGCGCGCACCTCGTCGCGGCGCACGAGGGCGATGCCGACCGGCGTGAGGGCCACGAGCGCGCTCGCGGCTAGGAGCGCCCCCTGCACGCCGAGCGCTCGGGCGAGCGTGGGGGCGGCGAGCAGCGGGACCACGCCCGCGATGTTGTTGCCGAAGAGCATGACCGCGTTCACGCGGCCGATTGCGTCGAGCGGGGCATGGGTCTGCACGAGCGTCGAGTTGAGGGGCATGAGCATCCCAAAGGCGCACCCGAGCAGCACCTGGCCTGCGCAGGCAACGCCGACCCAGGGCGTGGCCACGTACAGCACGCAGCCGGCGCCCTGCGCGAAGAGCAGCGCGAGCAGGGTGCGCACGGTGGCGTGGCGCGCCGGAAGGCGCATCGCCGCGAGCGACCCCACGACGCCGCCCACGCCCGCCGCGGCCGAGAGCCAGCCCATCCACTCGACGCCCACGTGCAGGACGTCGCGGTAGTAGAGCGACTCGAGCGGGTCGAAGGCGCCGTAGCCGAAGAAGGAGAGGAAGCACGTCCAGAAGAGCAGCGTGAGCGCGGGGGTCGCGAAGACCGTGCTGAAGCCCGCGGAGAGCGCCACCTGGCCGTCACCGTCGTCGCTGCCGGGACGCTCCGCCCGCGCGTCGCGAGCGGGTCGGAAGCCGAGGGCCGGCACGACCGAGAGCGCCGCGCAGACGCCGAGCAGCCAGAAGACCGCGCTCGTCGAGAACGCTGCTGCGAGCGCCCCGCCGAGCAGCGGCCCCACGACGATGGCGACGTTGGACACCGTGTAGATGGCGGCGTTCACGCGCTGGAGCTCGCCCGGGTCGTCGGTGAGGTAGGCGGGGAACGCCTTGGCGACGAGGTCCGCCATGCCCACGCCAAAGCCGAGCAGCGAGGCACCGACGAGCACGCCCTCCACACTTCCCGACAGGGGCGTGAAGACGACGGCGGCCCCCACGAGCGCGGCGACCACGAGCGCGAAGTAGCGGCGCGGGCCCATGCGGTCGAGCAGCGTGCCGCCGACGTTGGAGCCCGCGATGAGGAAGAGGTTGAGCAGCGCGACGCCGAGGGCGTTGTCGCCCACGCCGCCGTCGAGCGCGTAGGTGAGGGTGCCGACGACGCCGATGAAGTAGGCGCACTGGACGCCGAGGTAGACGAACAGGCGCATGAGGACGAGCCGCACCGCCATGGGCGAGAGGGCTCGCAAGCGAGCGAGCAGCGACACGTCACGCTCCAATCGAGAGGGGCCGCGGAATCGGCAGGCGCGGCGCGCGGCGTCGCGCCCTCTCGTTTAGCGGGACTGCGGCGCGGAGAAGAGCGCGCGGGCCTTCTCGCCCAGGACGCGCACGGCCTCGTAGGGGTCGAAGACGTCGGTCACGGCGTCGTCCATGGGGCACTGACCGTCGCGCGCACGGTTCTGGATGTGGGGCACGAGCTCGTCATAGCTCGTGGCGACGCCGGCGCAGAGCAGCACGGCGCGACCAGTCCAGCTCATGACCGGCGAGAAGACTGCGGCGGGCCCGAGCGCCGCGTACAGCAGCGCCGGCGCCTTGCCCACGACCTTGTCCGCCACCGAGAAGCCCGTGAGGTCGCGGCCCTCGCGCACCCAGGCGAGCAGCGGCTTGATGCCGCGCTCGGTGCAGCGGATCACCTCGTCTCCGCGGACGGCCACGAGCGTGGCCTCGGGGTCGGCCACGAGCAGCGCGCGGGCAAGCTCGAGGTCTGCGGCGGTGACGGGGAGGGTGGCGACGGCCATGGCAGGTCCTCTCGACGGAAGACGGCGTTCCAAGAGGGGAGATTAGCACATTCCTTCTCCACGTCTCGGCACATTTGGGGGACTTCATGCGCAGATTTCGTGCGCTCGCCGAGCACGAGCCGCCGCACGCCGAAAAAAGGGCCGCCACCCGAGGGTGACGGCCCGAAGTCGCGTATGGCGCGGGGTCGCTAGCCGTTAAGGGCGGCGTTGACGGCCACGGCGCAGGCGACGGTCGCACCGACCATGGGGTTGTTGCCCATGCCGATGAGGCCCATCATGTCCACGTGCGCGGGCACCGAGGAGGAGCCGGCGAACTGGGCATCGGAGTGCATGCGGCCCATGGTGTCGGTCATGCCGTAGGAGGCGGGGCCGGCGGCCATGTTGTCCGGGTGCAGCGTGCGGCCGGTGCCGCCGCCGGAGGCCACGGAGAAGTACTTCTTGCCAGCCTCGAGGCGCTCCTTCTTGTAGGTGCCGGCCACGGGGTGCTGGAAGCGCGTGGGGTTGGTGGAGTTGCCGGTGATCGAGATGTCGACGTTCTCGTGCCACATGATGGCAACGCCCTCGCGGACGTCATCGGCGCCGTAGCAGTTGACCTCGGCGCGCGGGCCGTCGGAGTACGGGATGGTCTCCACGACGTGCAGCTCGCCGGTGAAGTAGTCGAACTGGGTCTTCACGTAGGTGAAGCCGTTGATGCGGGCGATGATCTGGGCGGCGTCCTTGCCCAGGCCGTTGAGGATGACGCGCAGCGGCTTCTTGCGGGCCTTGTTGGCGTTCATCGCGATGCCGATGGCGCCCTCGGCGGCCGCGAAGGACTCGTGGCCGGCCAGGAACGCGAAGCACTCGGTGTCCTCGCCGAGCAGCATGGCGCCCAGGTTGCCGTGGCCCAGGCCGACCTTGCGGTCCTCGGCGACGGAGCCGGGCACGCAGAAGGCCTGCAGGCCCTGGCCGATGATCGAGGCGGCGTCAGAGGCGCTCTTGGCGCCCTGCTTGATGGCGAGCGCGCAGCCCAGGGTGTAGGCCCACTTGGCGTTCTCGAACGCGATGGACTGGGTGTCGGCGACGATCTGGCGGGGGTCGATGCCCTTGTCCTCGCAGATCTGCAGGGCCTCCTCGAGGGAGGAGATGCCGTTCTCAGCGAGGCACTTGTTGATCTTGTCGATGCGGCGCTCGTAGCCCTCAAACGTAACAGCCATCAGAGTATCCCTCCCTTTCTACTCGTGAACCGGGAACGAGGACTCAACGGTGTGGGTCTCCTCGTCCGTGCGCGGATCGATGTACTTGACGGCGTTGTCCCACTGGCCGTAGTGGCCCATGGCGCCCTGGATGGCGTCCTCGGGGGTCTTGCCGGCCTTGAGGGCGTCGGTGAACTTGCCGAGGTTCAGGAACTCGAACGCGATGATCTCGTTCTTGTCGTTGAGGGCGAGGCGGGTCACGTAGCCCTGGGTGAGCTCGAGGTAGCGGGCGCCCTTGGCCTTGGTGCCGTAGGTGGTGCCCACCATGGAGCGCAGGCCCTTGCCGAGGTCGTCGAGGCCAGTGCCCACGGGCAGGCCGTCCTCGGAGAAGGCGGTCTGGGTGCGGCCGTAGACGATCTGGAGGAACAGCTCGCGCATGGCGACGTTGATAGCGTCGCAGACGAGGTCGGTGTTGAGGGCCTCGAGGATGGTCTTGCCGGGCAGGATCTCGGCGGCCATGGCGGCGGAGTGGGTCATGCCCGAGCAGCCGATGGTCTCGACGAGGGCCTCCTCGATGACGCCGTTCTTGACGTTGAGGCTCAGCTTGCACGCGCCCTGCTGCGGCGCGCACCAGCCCACACCGTGGGTGTAGCCGGAGATGTCAGAGATCTCCTTGGCCTGGACCCACTTGCCCTCCTCGGGGATGGGCGCGGGGCCGTGATATGCGCCCTTGGCAACGGGGCACATATTCTCGACTTCTGCGGAATACTGCATGTAGTGCTCCTCTCCGTGACTCTCTGCCGGCGTGCGCCGGCGCGAACGTGCCGACCCCCTCAGGTCGGGCAGAGGCGTGTGGTGGCCAAAACGGCCAGCCCGCTCCCTAGTTTACGGCAAAACGGGCGGGCGAGAAGGGCGGAGCGTTCGCAAAGTCGCCTTCTTCCTGACAGCCTTCGTCGCTCCTCCGGTCAGCGGAAGATCTCGTCGTGCGTCCCGGTGCGCTGAAAGACCGCGAGCCCGTCGCGCACGGTCCAGACGAGCAGCCAGTCGCCGACGTTGCAGACGTGGCACTCGTTTGCGCCCGCCCAGGCGCCCGAGAGCCGGTGCATGTTGTGGCGGCGCACGAGCTCCTGGAGCGACGCGAGCGTGTTGGCGCAGATGAGGTCAAAGACCTCACGGAACGAGGTGAGGTCGACCCCTCTTTTTGCAAGGCGCTTGTAGTCTTTCTTGAACTTCGGGGCATATTGAGGTCGCAGACGGGCCACCTACGCCTCCAGGGACTCGATCATATCCGTCACGGAGTCGTACCCCGCGACCTCGCCGCGGGCGTGGGCGGCGAAGATCTCCTCGGTCTCTCGGATGGCCTCGAGGGACTCGTCGTTGGGTTGGCGGCCGTCAAAGGTGATGGGGATCGAGTCGGTGCGGACCATGTAGGTCCAGAACGCGCGCGTCACGCTCGCGAGGTCGAGCCCGAAGCTCTTGGCCACGGCGGCGGCCTTCTCCTTGAGGTCCTCGTCCACGCGGATGGCATAGCTGGTCATGTCTCTTCTCCTTATGTATGATGTACGTATAACAATATATTACTCACATCGCATAATGTTATACAGAGCAAAGAGCCAGGCCTTGCTATAATCGCGACCCATGAGCAACGAGAGGAACATCGCGCGCCCGCGCGCCGGGCTGCCCGGCTGGGGCTGGAAGCTCGCCCTGGCGGGGTGCGCCGCCATCTGGGGCGGCTCGTTCGTGGTCATGAAGGACACGCTCGACTCGATCGAGCCGGCGTGGCTGATGACCATACGGTTCCTCCTGGCGTCCGTGGTGGTGGGCGCGCTCTTCTGGCGGCGCCTGCGCGACAACCTGGACGCGAGCCATCTCGCCATGGGCGCGCTGCTCGGCCTGGCGTGGGGCACGGCATACGTGGTCCAGAACATCGGCCTGGATGACACCACCCCCGGCCGCAACGCCTTCCTCACGGCCACCTATTGCGTGATGACGCCGTTTCTCAACTGGGTCGTGGCGCGGCGACGCCCGGGGCTGACCAACGTGGTCGCGGCGCTTCTCGCCATCGTGGGCGTGGGGCTGGTGGCCCTGGGCGACGACCTGTCGCTCGCCATGAGCCGCGGTGACTGGCTCACGCTCGTGGGGGCGTTCTTCTTCGCCGTGCACATCGTGCTGGTGGCGCGCTTCTCGTCGGTGCACGATGTGATGACGCTCACGGTGGTGCAGCTCGTGGTGGGCGCGCTCGTGGCGCTGGTCACGGCGCTCGCGCTGGGGGAGACGCCGCCCGCGCCCGAGACCTTTGCCAACCCCGACGTGCTCGTCTCGCTGGCGTACCTGGTGCTGCTGTCGTCGTGCGTGTGCACGGTGCTGCAGAACGTGGGCCAGGCGCACGTCCCACCCGCGCAGGCGTCGCTGCTGCTGTCGCTCGAGAGCGTCTTCGCGGTGGTGGCGAGCGTGCTGTTCTACCACGAGCTGGTGACGCCGCGCATCGCCGCGGGCTTTGGGACGATCTTCGTGGCCGTGCTCGTGAGCGAGCTTCTGGGCGGGCGCCGGCGGAAGGGAGCCGAGGATGATCCACGAGCTTGACGCCGCGCACGCGCTCGACAACCACTTCGAGCCGTGCGCGCCGCGCCCCGAGGACTACCTGCTGCACTTTTCGGACGGCGCGTGCCTGGCGCGCGTGACGCACGTGGGTGGCTCCGACGCGGATGCCGGCGACTCGGGCGAGGTCTTCGAGCTGCCGCGCGCGGCCGACTACCGGCGCCGCCCGGCCCGCGTGACATATCTGTTCTCCCTGGGCGAGCTGCGGTTCTTCCTGGTGCTCGACGAGCGGGTGGGCGCGCCGGAGGGCTTCTCGTACGAGTCCGTGAGCTGGCTGCGCCGCGCCGAGCCGCAGCACCTGCTCTTTGCCGCCGCCACGGCCGCGCAGCTCGATAGGTGGTACCGCGCCAACCGCTTCTGCGGGCGCTGCGGCCACCGCACCCAGCTCGCGCCCAAGAGCCGCGAGATCGTGTGCCCGAGCTGCGCGCAGATCGTCTACCCCAAGATCTGCCCCGGCGTCATCTGCGCCGTCATCGACCGCACGGACGATCCGGCCGACGACCGCATCGTGCTCACGCGCTACGCCGGGCGCACCACGGCGCTCTGGGCGCTCGTGGCCGGCTTCACCGAGATCGGCGAGCCGCTCGAGGACACCGTGCGCCGCGAGGTGATGGAGGAGGTCGGCCTGCGCGTCCGCAACCTTCGCTTCTACAAGAGCCAGCCCTGGGGCTTCACCGACACGCTGCTCGCCGGCTTCTGGTGCGAGGTCGACGGCGACCCCGCCATCCGCGTGGACCGCAGCGAGCTCAAGGAGGCGCGCTGGTTCCGCCGCGACGAGGTGCCGCTGGAGCGCACCGGCGACCGTACGAGCCTCACCGGTGAGATGATCGAGCGCTTCCGCACGATGGGCCGCGCCGCCTGGGAGTAGCGGGCGAGAAGGGCGGCGCTCCAAGAGCCCCTACGCCCCCAGCACGAACCTCTCGATGGCCTCGGCGACGGCGCCGGCGTTGTTGTCGAGCCCGCAGACGTAGTCAGCGGCGGCCTTGGCCTCGGCGGTCGCATTGGCCACGGCCACCCCGAGCCCCGCGTCGCGGATCATCGGGACGTCGTTGGAGTTGTCGCCGATGGCCATGGTCTCGTCGCGCGGCACGCCCAGGCGGCGGGCCAGCTCGAGCAGGCCGGCGCCCTTGCTCACGCCCGGCGCGTTGAACTCCAGGTAGCGGTTGGAGGAGTAGCAGACCTCGAGGCCGTCGGTGACGCCCGCGGCGGCCAGCTCCCGCTGCGCCCGGTGCAGCACCTCCGCGTCCAGGCTCATGAAGAGCAGCTTGACCACGGGCCTCTCGCCCATGAAGGCAAGCGTGGGCTCGGCGGTCTCCACGATCTCCATGCGGCCCTCCACGTAGGCGCGCTCCTCGGGCCAGAAGTTGCGGATGTAGACGGTCTCGAGCGCGTAGACGTGCATGCAGAGGTCGTGCTCCACGCCGTAGGCATAGAGGGCAGCGGCGGTGGCGCGCGGCAGCGAGCAGCTGGTGAGCGGGCACATGTCGGCGTTCTCGGTGATGACGCCGCCGTTGAACGAGATCACGTACTCGCCGCTCTGGCCGTAGAGCCCCAGCTCGCGCAGGACGCCGCCGGCCGAGACGTACGGGCGTCCCGTTGAGACCACGAAGCGCGCGCCGCGCTCGCGGGCGGCGGCCACGGCAGCGCGCACGCGCTCGGGGATGCGCCCGGCGTCGTCGAGCAGGGTCTCGTCAAGGTCGCAGGCGATGATGCGGTACATGGGTTCCTCTCGGTCGCTCTTGGTCGCGGCGGTTCGGCGCGTGCGCCGGGGCCATTGTAGCGACCCGTCACGCCCGCGGACGGGCCGCTCGCGGAACCGTTTGTTTCGGTTACAAAACCATTTCACAAGCCGCGCGCGCGTTGTGCCATAGTGCGCACCAATCGCGTCCGGCGGGGACGCGCGACCTTCGAGGAGGCTCGGCATGGTACGGCATGAGGCTGCTGACGCGAAAGTCTTCGGGTGCGCTCGCGCGCTCGAGCTTCTCGGCGGCCGGGGCCTGCTGCTGGACGCCTCCCTTCGACTTACCAAGCTAGCCGGCGCGCGCTAGGTCACGCACACCCAGCGCGCGTCACCGTGCCGTCGTCCCGTGGGGGCGTCGGCACGTTCTTTTGGCAGCCGCCGCACCCGCCGACCCCCTGGGGGCAGAGGAGAAAGGCACGCACATGACCAGGAAGATCCACATCTTTGACACCACGCTGCGCGACGGCGAGCAGTCGCCGGGCGCCTCGATGAACACCGAGGAGAAGCTCGTCGTGGCCCAGGAGCTCATCCGCATGGGCGTCGACGTCATCGAGGCGGGCTTCCCCATCTCGAGTCCGGGCGACTTCCGCTCCGTTCAGGAGATCGGCCGGCTGGCCGGCGACTCCTGCGTGGTCTGCGGCCTCACGCGCGCCGTGGACAAGGACATCGACCGCGCCGCCGAGGCTCTCAAGACCGCCAAGCGCCCGCGCATCCACACGGGCCTGGGCGTCTCGCCGAGCCACCTCAAGGAGAAGCTCCGCATCACCGAGGAGGAGTGCATCGAGCGCGCCACGCACTGCGTGAAGTACGCCAAGCAGTACGTGGACGACGTGGAGTTCTACGCCGAGGACGCCGGCCGTGCCGACCAGGACTTCCTGATCCGCGTCATCCAGGCCGCCGTCAACGCGGGCGCCACCGTGGTCAACATCCCTGACACCACCGGCTACCAGCTGCCCGAGGACTTCGGCGCGCGCATCAAGAGCCTCGCCGACAACGTCATCGGCATCGAGAACGTCATCATCTCCGTGCACACCCACAACGACCTGGGCATGGCCACGGCGCTCGCGCTGCAGGGCGTCAAGAACGGCGCCCGCCAGATCGAGTGCACGATCAACGGCCTGGGCGAGCGCGCCGGCAACACCGCGCTCGAGGAGGTCGTCATGGCCATCAAGATGCACGGCGACGAGCTGGACGCCCACACCGACATCGTGACCACCGAGCTCACCCGCGCGAGCCACCTCGTGAGCCGCATCACGGGCATGAACGTGCAGGCCAACAAGGCCATCGTGGGCGCCAACGCCTTCGCGCACAGCTCCGGCATCCACCAGGACGGCGTCCTCAAGGCGCGCGACACCTACGAGATCATCGACCCGGCCGACGTGGGCGCCGCCGGCTCCGAGATCATCCTCTCGGCCCGCTCCGGCCACGCCGCCCTGCGCCACCGCCTCTCCGAGCTGGGCTACACCTTCGACGACGCCGAGTTCGACGAGATCTACGAGCGCTTCCTGGAGATCGCCGACCAGAAGAAGGAGGTCTACGACGAGGACCTCGAGTCGATGGTCCAGGAGCGCCAGCGCGACGTGGCCGCCGTCTACACCCTCGACGCCCTGCAGGTCTCCTGCGGCGACCCGCTGATCCCCACGGCCACGGCCACGATCACCGACGAGCTGGGCGTCAAGCACGTGGTGGCAGCCACCGGCACCGGCCCCGTCGACGCTGCCTACCAGGCGGTCGACAAGGTCGTGGCAGTCCACGGTGACCTCGCGGAGTTCTCGATCAAGGCCATCACGCGCGGTATCGACGCGATCGGCGAGGTCACGGTCCGCATCACGGCCGACGACGGCCGCGTCTACACCGGCCGCGGCGCCGACACCGACATCATCGTCTCGAGCGCCAAGGCCTACGTGAACGCCATCAACCGCATGATCCAGACCACGCGCTCGAAGGAGGGCAAGTAGTCCGGTCGTTCGGGGGCGAGGCATTTCTCCCCAGCTCACTTCGCTACGCTCAGAAGTCGCTGGGCGAGAAAAACCTCGCCCCCGAACGACCTGCGTTACCGTCGCTGAGCGCGTGGTCCCCTGCGTTCGCGGC
>NZ_CBIFYV010000099.1:0-8502 GCF_966187215.1 Thermophilibacter sp. | reverse complement strand
GCGAGCGTAGGCAACTCACAGCATGCGGGAGGCCTCCCTATTTGTCACCCTCGGGGCGTAAACAACGTCTTGGCACTGAACACCTAGCGCTCCAGGCGCGAGAGACGCCGCGCGCAGGGGCCGAGCACCCACCACGCGAGCGCCGCGCACTCGACCGCGAACAGAGCGATCGCGAGCGCCAGCGCGCCGCCGGCCGGCAGCACGGCCCAGTGCGCGCCCGCCAGCAGCGCGAGCGCCGGCAGCGCCTCCACCACGGCGCCCACCACGATGCCCGCGAACACCATGAGCGTGGCGCCGCCGCCCTTGACGAGCTGCGCCTCGCTGTCCCAGTCGAGCCGCGGGAAGAGCGCGCCCAGGCCCAGCGAGAGCAGCCCCAGCGTGGCCGTGGCGCCCAGGTAAATCACCACCAGGCACGCCCCCGACGCCGCGGGGACGCCCAGCACCACCAGCGCCGCCACGATGAGCACCAACATCGGCACCGTTGAGAGCAGGTACGGCGACACGAACTTGGACAGCAGGTAGGCGCCCCAGTCCATCGGCAGCGCGCGCAGGAAGAAGAAGTCGTCGCCGTCGCGGCTCACGCCCATCGTGAACGAGTACGACGAGAAGCCCATGAGCAGCGAGAATCCCAGCACACCCACCGCGCACCACAGAAGCTCGACCGAACCGAGCTGGAACGTGGCCGCCAGGGAGCGCACCAGATCCAGCAGCGCGGCGGGGTCCAGACCCGCCTCCTCCGCCTGCGAGACCCCCATGAAGCCGCTGGCCACGAGGATCACCACGAAGTAGAGCGGCATCAAAAGCGAGCTGAGCACGAACTGGTTGAAGAAGACCGGCACGCGCGTCATCGTCTTCCAGTCGCGCGCGAGGTTGGCGGCCAGCGAGCCGCGCGCGGACGTGGCGCGCGTGAGCTCGGCGCCCTCCACGCGGCGGCCGCGCTTGGAGGCGCCGCCCTGGAGCGACTGGACGCCCTCGAAGTACCAGCGGCGCGCCATCAGCGCGAGGAACCAAAAGTAGAGCCGTGTCGACACAACCATGCCGCACAGCCCCACCACGACGTCGGACGCACCGCCCACGAGGACCTGGCGCGCGAAGAGCGTCGGCGGGCACAGGAGCCCCATCACGACCATCGGCGCGCCGCCCGAGAGCAGCTCGTCGGCGCCCGCGGCCAGCGTCATGAGCCCGTCGCCCCGCAGCGCGAACTGGCTGCCCGCGCCCACGCCGAGCGCCAGCACCACGATGATCGCGCCGAAGACGCGCGAGAAGCGGTCCTTGTCGTGCGCCAGCCGCGAGAAGCGCATGACGGGCACGCACACGAGCATGAGCGCGAGGTTCACCGCCAGCGCGCAGATCAGGTACGCCGCCACGGACAGCACCCAGCTGCCCACCGGCGCGCCGTGTGCCACGAGGCACCCCACGCCGGTCGGCGCGAAGATGAGGTCGCCCAGAAGCGCCCCGCCCAGAAAGACCGCGAACTTCGCCCACATCACGCTCGGGGCCGAGAGCGGCAGCGTGAGGTAGTAGGTGAGGTCGCGCGAGAAGTACAGCGTGTTTACGGCCGTGTAGAGGCCGGTGAGGACCGTGATGGTCACGACGCACACCGCCGACAGGCTGAAGGCGGCGTACGGGCTCACGCCCAGCAGGCCCATCCCGTAGCCCATCATCGCGAACATCGCGGCGAGAAGCACCATCACCACGGCAATCCCCACCTTGCGCAGCACCGCGCCCGCGGCGCCGGCCATCCCGCGGCGCTGCGGGGCGTCGTCGCCGCCGAGGCCCATGCCCGTCTCGTCGGTGCTCTTCTCGCCGCGCACGATCACGCGCAGCATCACGCGGAACTGCCGCCAGGAGAACGCCTGGGAAGCCGTGCGCGCCATCTAGCGCACCCCCTCGGCGTCGTCGCCCCTCCCCGCGTCGCCCGCCGCGAACGGCGAGCTCTCGGAGGTGAGCTCGAGGAACATCTCCTCGAGCGAGCCGTTGGACTTGAAGTGCTCGCGCATCTCCTCGACGGTGCCCACGAAGAGCAGCTCGCCGTGGGCGATCACGCCCACGCGGTCCACGACCTTCTCGGCCACGTCGAGCACGTGCGTGGAGAACAGCACCGTCTTGCCCGCGTCGGCGTGGCGACGCATCGACTGCTTGAGCAGCCACGACGCCTTAGGGTCCAGGCCCGTCATGGGCTCGTCGAGGATCCACACGGGCGGGTCGGGCAGGAGCGCGCCCATGATCATCATCTTCTGGCGCATGCCGTGGGAGTAGGACTGGATCTGGTTGTCCAGCTCGCCCTCCATGCCGTACTCGCGCGCGAGCGCGGCGGCGCGCGGGCCGCGGACGTCCTGCGGGACCTCGTAGACGTCGGCGATGAAGCGCAGGAACTCGTGCCCCTTGAGGCGCAGCAGGTGGTCGGGCGAGTCGCCCACGTAGCAGAGGCCGCGCTTGGCGGCGAGCGGGTCGGTCGCGACGTTCACGCCGTCAAGTTCGATGGTGCCCGAGCTCGGGGCGAGCACGCCGGCCAGCATGTTGAGCAGCGTGGACTTGCCCGCGCCGTTGGGACCGAGAAGGCCGAAGATCTCGCCGCTCTCTATCTGAAGCGAGAGGTCGCGCACGGCCGCGGTGGCCCCGCCGTCGTAGGACTTGGTCACGTGGTCGATCCGAATCATGGTTCTCCTGTCGTCAGACCGTCATAAGGCCGGACCATTCTACGCTAGGAGAACCCCCCCCCCTGCAACGTTTTATGTGACATTCCGGTAAGGGGGACGTAAGCCCGGCGACGGTCGGGGGACGCATGGCAGCGGGGACGGGGCGCGACTCAGCCACGCCCCTTCCCCGCTCGTCGCGTCGCCGGCGCGCCGTTACGCCTCCGGCAGGACCTTCTCGAGGTTCTCGCGGATGATCGAGCAGGACCGGCGCATCGCGCGGCGCTCGTCGTAGGAGAGGTCGATCTCCAGCACCGCGTCCACGCCGGTGTCGCCGATCACGCACGGCACGCCGACCGAGATGCCCGACTCGCCGTACTCGCCGTCGAGGTGGGTGGACAGCGGCACCACGCGCTTCTCGTTGTGCAGGATGGACGTGACGAGCGTGGCCACGATCGAGGCGATGCCGAACTCCGTGCAGCCCTTGCCCGAGATGATCGCGGCGCCGGACTCGCGCACGCGGCGCATCACGTCGTCGAAGTCGATGTTGTCCACCACGTCGTTGCGCAGCGACAGGTACTCGCGCAGGCCGATGCCCTCCACCGAGATGCGCGAGGTGGGGATGAACATCGAGTCGCCGTGCTCGCCTATGCAGAACGCCTGGATCTGGCGGCTGCCCACGTCGATGGTCTCGGAGAGCACGCGGCGCAGGCGCGCGGAGTCGAGCGCGGTGCCGGTGCCGAAGACCTGGTTGCGCGGCAGGCCGAGGCTGCGGTACAGGTACTCGGCCACGATGTCGGCCGGGTTGGACACGCTGATCAGGATGCCGTGGAAGCCGGACTCCCTGAGGGGCCCCACGATGCCGCCGAGCACCTTGATGGTGCCGTCGAGCATCTGAAGGCGGGTCTCGCCGGGCTTGCGGCTGCGGCCGGCGGTGAGGATCACGAAGTGGGCGTCCTTGCAGTCCGCGTAGTCGCCCACGCGGATGGTGAAGGAGTCGCCGAGACCCGAGGCCAAATCGTCGAGGTCGAGCGCCTGGGCGCGCGCGGCGTCGCTGTTGACGTCCACGAAGACGATCTCGTTGACGAGGTGCTGGAACATGAGGCACAGCGCCACGTGGCTGCCCACGCGGCCCGCACCGATGATGACGACCTTGCGGGTCCTGATGTCCGGATCGTGCATGCTGCTCACCCCTCAGTCTCGGGCCCGCCGCGCGGCAGGCCCCAAATCTCATCGAAATCCCACCACATTCTAGTCAGCGGGCGGCCCGTTCCGCCGGCCGGTCGGGGAACGGCGGGCAACGGGGCGCCCAAGAGGGACCCAGGCGGCGAGGGGCATGACGAGAAGGGCCCAGACGGCGTCGCTGCCGTCCGGGCCCGGCGCGCTAGTCGCGCGTGAGCTTGCGGTGCAGGCGGTGCGGGCGCGACGCGTCGGCGCCCAGGCGCCGCTCGCGGTCGGCCTGGTACGCCTCGAAGTTGCCCTCGAACCAGTGCCAGCGGCCGGGGTTCTCGTCGTCGCCCTCCCAGGCCAGGATGTGCGTGGCCACGCGGTCGAGGAACCAGCGGTCGTGGGAGATGACCACCGAGCAGCCGGGGAACTCCTCGAGCGCCTCCTCCAGGCTCTCGAGCGTCTCGACGTCGAGGTCGTTGGTGGGCTCGTCCAGGAGCAGGAGGTTGCCGCCCTGCCTGAGGGTGAGCGCGAGGTTCAGACGGTTGCGCTCGCCGCCGGACAGCACGCCCGCGCGCTTCTGCTGGTCGGAGCCCTTGAAGCCGAAGGCCGCCACGTACGCGCGGCTCGGGATCTCGGCGTCGCCCACGCGGATGTAGTCGTTGCCGCCCGAGACGACCTCCCAGAGGGTCTTCTCGGCGTCCAGCCCCTCGCGCATCTGGTCGACGTAGGAGAGCTGCACGGTCTCCCCCACCTCGAGCGTGCCCGAGGTGGGCTCCTCCTGGCCGACGATCATCTTGAACAGGGTGGACTTGCCCACGCCGTTGGGGCCGATCACGCCCACGATGCCGTTGCGCGGCAGCGAGAAGGACAGGTCGTCGATCAGCACGCGGTCGCCGAAGCTCTTGCAGAGGTGCTCGGCCTCGAGCACCTTGGCGCCCAGGCGCGGGCCCACCGGGATGTGGATGTCGGTGAAGTCCACGCGCTTGGAGGCGCGGGCCTCGGCCTCCATCTGCTCGTAGCGCTCGAGGCGCGCGCGGTTCTTGGCCTGGCGCGCCTTGGGGCTCGAGCGCACCCAGGCGAGCTCGGCCTTCATCTTCTTGGCGCGGCGCGCGTCCTGCTGGCTCTGGGCCTCCAGGCGCGCGGCCTTCTTCTCGAGGTAGGTGGAGTAGTTGCCCTCGTAGGGATAGAGCTGGCCGCGGTCGACCTCGCAGATCCACTCGGCCACGTCGTCGAGGAAGTAGCGGTCGTGCGTGACGGCCATGACGGCGCCGGGGTAGCGGTGCAGGAACTGCTCGAGCCACAGCACCGACTCGGCGTCGAGGTGGTTGGTAGGCTCGTCCAGAAGCAGCAGGTCGGGCGCCTCGAGCAGCAGGCGGCACAGGGCCACGCGGCGCCGCTCGCCGCCGGACAGCACGCTCACCGGCGCGTCCGGGTCGGGGCACTGCAGCGCGTCCATCGCCTGCGAGAGCTGGCTGTCCAGGTCCCATCCGTTGGCGGCGTCGATCTCGTCCTGGAGCTGGCCCATCTCGGCCATCAGGGCGTCGAAGTCGGCGTCGGGGTCGGCCATCTCGGCGCTCACCTGGTTGAAGCGCTCGATCTTGGCGAGGACGTCGCCGAAGGCCTGCTCGATGTTCTCGCGGACGGTCTTGTCCTCGTCGAGCGGCGGCTCCTGCTGGAGGATGCCCACCGTGTAGCCCGGGGAGAGGCGCGCCTCGCCGTTGGAGACGTCCTCGAGGCCGGCCATGACCTTGAGCAGCGTGGACTTGCCCGCGCCGTTGGGGCCCACCACGCCGATCTTGGCGCCGGGATAGACGCCCACCGTGACGTCGTCGAGGATGACCTTGTCGCCGACGGCCTTGCGGGCGCGGTTGAACATGTAGACGAACTCTGCCATGGGGTCTCTCGCCTCTCTGTGCGGGGAAACTGCGTGGTGCGTCCCCATCTTACGCGAGGCCCGGGTCCTCCCCAAGGGAAACGGGCCGTCTCCGGACGGTCCCCATGACCGGGGTCCCGGAGACGGCCCGCGCGCGGAGGCCCGGATGGCATGAGGCCCGACGCTACTCCTTGTCGAGCTCCGCGTTGATGAGGCCAGCAATCGCCTTGGGGTCGTCACCCTCGCGCACGAGGCGCTTGAACTCCTCGTTCATCAGCAGCACGGCCGTCTTGGAGAGCAGGCGCAGGTGCGTGGTGCCCGCCTCGGCGTCCGGCACGAGCAGCGCGACGGCGATGTCGACGGGCTTGCCGTCGAGGCTCGGCCACTCGAGCGGCGTCTCGTTCTTGAACACCACGGCGGCGGCGCGCTTCACGGCGTCGGTCTTGCAGTGCGGGATGGCGAAGCCCTCCATCATGCCGGTCTGGTCGATCTCCTCACGCGCGAGGAAGCCGGCGTAGACCGCGTCGGCGTCGTCGGCGGCGCCCAGCTCCACGGAGTAGTCGGAGATGATGCGCAGGGCCTCCTCGCGCGTGGCGGCCGTCTGGTGGAGCAGGACGTTCCTCTCGCTCACGAAGTCGCTCATGGGGTCTCCCTTCGGTTCTGAATGTGGTCGCGGAAGAAAAAAGGGGCGGGCGCCGGGGTCGGCGTTCCCTGCTGCCCGACAGCATTCGAAGACACTGCCGTGAGGCCTAGGCCTGGGCGGTGACCTTCTTCCAGTCAGCCTCGAAGCTGGCCAGGCCCTGGTCGGTCAGGGGGTGCTTGAGGCACTTCTTGAGCGCGCCGAACGGCACGGTGGCGATGTCGGCGCCGAGAAGGGCCGCCTGCGTCACGTGGTTGGGCGTGCGGACCGAGGCGGTGATGATCTCCACCTGGTCGTCGACGTTCTTGCCCGTCCAGTCGTAGTTCTTGACGCAGGCCACCACGTCGGCGAGCTGCGAGATGCCGTCCTCGGCGATGTCGTCGAAGCGGCCCACGAACGGGCTGATGTAGCGGGCGCCGGCGTTGGCGGCCAGCAGGGCCTGCGGGGCGGAGAAAACCAGCGTCATGTTGACGCGGACACCCTCGGAGGCGAGCTGGTGCGTGGCGGCGAGCGACTCGGCGCAGATCGGCAGCTTGACCACGATGTTGGGCGCGAGCGCGGCGAGGCGACGGCCCTCAGCGATCATGTCGTCGGTCGTGGTGGCGGTGGACTCGGCCGAGACCGGCAGGCCCTCGCACATCTGGGCGATCTTCACCATGTGGGGCTCGAAGTCAGCCAGCTTGCCACCGGTGCGCGCGTAGAGCGACGGGTTGGTGGTGACGCCGGCCAGGCAGCCCCAGGAGAGCGCCTCGCGGATCTCGTCGAGGTCTGCGGTGTCGATGAAGAACTTCATACTGCTTCCCCTCCTTGCGTACGGGTGGATGATGGAACCAGTCTACCCCAGGCCCTACAGGCCGAGGGCCTTCTCGATGCGCGTGGTGACGCCCTTGAGGTTGAGGCCCACGACGTACTGGCGCAGCGGGCGCTTGATGTGCTCGACCACGAAGCGCTGGCCGTCGATGTCCTGCGTCGCGAGGTTCTTGTAGAGCTTCTCGATCTCGGCCTTGACCTCGGGGTCGTTGAACACGTAGTGGCCCGAGATGTCCAGGATCTGCAGCGACAGCTCCTTGTTGCCGAGGATGTCGTCGACCTGGAGGTTGACGTCGTCGCCGGTCATCCACTTGCGCCAGCGCTCGGTCTTGATGGCCTTGACGAGAAGGACGTCGTGGAGGTTGGACGGGTCGTCGCACAGGCCGTTGTCAACGAGCAGCTGCTCGACGTCGCACAGCTTCAGGTACGCGCGGGTCTCCTCGGTGCCGTACTGCGGGGCGACGTTGGAGGCGGTCACGTGGGCCGGGATGTGCTCGAGCAGGGTCACGTCGTCGAGGTAGTCGGCGTTGTGCTCCTTGAGGCCCACGCCGTAGCGCTTGGCCATGTCGGCCAGCTCGCGGGCGTTCTTGTAGTTGTAGTGTCCGACCTGCTCGGTGAGGCGCGTGAGGGTGCCGGTCTGGCCGACGATGAAGGTCGGCATCGGGCAGCCGCGCTTCTCGAGCTCGGGCTTGAGCTGGGAGATGAACTCCTCGTACTTCTCGGTGGAGGTCAGGCCACCGTTGGTCTCCTCGGTGCCCACCTCGTAGGCGACCTCGGGGAGGTCGTGCTCGCGGCGGTACTTCTCGAGGTAGTCGATCAGGTCGACGGTGCGACGCAGCACCACGTCGAGCGGGATGACCTTGCCGATCTGGTAGGGGTCCTTGGTCGGGTCGACCATGAGGAGGTCGAAGCCGGCCTCCATGTCGGCGACGAAGGACTTGCGGGCGAGCTCCATGGCCTCGTCCTCGGGGAGGTGCGCGTTGCGCTCCTCGTCACGCTGCCAGGGGCCGCCGTGGTCGCGGCAGAGGTAGTACGGGCCGTCGTAGCCCACCTCGTCGGCGACCTTCTTGATGTCGGCCGCGAAGCGGACCTGGTCCCAGCCGTTGACGTAGCCGGCACCGAACTCGTCCATGTCGACCTGGTTGCGCGACGCGATGAACATCAGGGGGAAGTCCTCGTCCTTCGCGAGCTCGAAGGCCGCCTGCAGCAGGTTGGGCGACATGGGCCCGATGCCGAGCATGGTGGCGTGATCACCGGTGTCCTGGAGCTTGAGCATGCCCTGGACAGCCTGACGGATGGTGAGCTTGGACATAGTTGCGATCCCTTTCTGGCGGCGCGGGCGCGTCGCCCTACGGAACAGTGAGACCTTGGGG
>NZ_CBIFYV010000098.1:0-8145 GCF_966187215.1 Thermophilibacter sp. | reverse complement strand
GAGCTCGGCCAGCGTCACGCCCTCGCGCTCCAGCGTGACGAGCAGGTGGTAGAGAAGGTCCGCCGCCTCGTAGCGTATGTGGTCGTGGTCGTGGTCCTTGGACGCCATCACGACCTCGGTGGCCTCCTCGGTGAGCTTCTTGAGCAGCGAGTCCTCCGGCCCCTGGAGCAGGCGGGCCGTGTAGGAGGCCTCCGGGTCGGCCCCGGCGCGGCCGTGGATGACCGCGGCGAGCCCCTCGAGCGTCTCGCCGATGTCGCCGTCGTGCACGTTAGCGGTTCTCTCCCCCATGGGTCTCTCCTATCCCTCGTCCCTCTGGTCCGCGGAAAGCTCGCGGTAGAAGCAGCTGCGGTGGCCGGTGTGGCAGGCCGGGCCCGGCGAGTCCACCTCCACGAGCAGCGTGTCAGCGTCGCAGTCCACGAGCACGCGGCGCACGCGCTGGACGTTGCCACTCGTGGCGCCCTTGTTCCAGAGCTCCCGGCGGCTGCGGCTCCAGAACCAGGTGGTCCCGGTCTCGAGCGTGAGCCGAAGCGACTCCGCGCTCATCCACGCCACCATGAGCACCTCGCCGGTGCCCGCCTGCTGCACCACGGCCGGCACCAGGCCGCGCTCGTCGAAGCGCACCTCGCCCGCCGACGCCGCCCCCTCGAGCGGCTCGCCCGCGTAGGTCTGGCCCATCGCTTTCCCCCCTCGCATCGTGCCCTCAGAAGTCCAGCCGCACCGGGATACCCTGGCTGGCCATGTACTCCTTCACCTGGCGAATCGTGAACGTACCGAAGTGGAAGACGCTCGCGGCGAGCACCGCGTCCGCCTCGCCCTCGATGATGCCCTCGGCGAAGTGCTCGAGCGTGCCCACGCCGCCCGACGCGATCACCGGGATGGGCACCGCGCGCGCGACCGCGCGGGTGAGCGCGAGGTCGAAGCCGTCCTGGGTGCCGTCGCGGTCCATGCTCGTGAGCAGGATCTCGCCGGCGCCGCGGCGCGCCGCCTCCTCAGCCCACGCCACCGCGTCGATGCCCGTGGCCTCGCGCCCGCCGGCGAGGTAGACCTCCCAGCGGTCTCCCCCTCCGGGCACGCGCTTGGCGTCGATCGCGCAGATCACGGCCTGGCTGCCGAAGGCCGTCGCGGCCGCGGAGATGAGGCTCGGGTCGCGCACGGCCGCCGAGTTGAGCGAGACCTTGTCGGCGCCGGCGGCGATCATGGCGCGGCAGCCGGCCACGTCGCGGAAGCCGCCGCCCACCGTGTAGGGGATGCGCAGCTCGGACGAGGCGCGGCTGGCCAGCTCGATCGTGGTGGCGCGGTCGTCGGAGGTGGCCGTGATGTCAAGGAAGACCACCTCGTCGGCGCCCTCGGCGTCGTAGCGGCGCGCGAGCTCCACCGGGTCGCCGGCGTCGCGCAGGCCCACGAAGTTGACGCCCTTCACGACGCGCCCGTCCTTCACGTCCAGGCAGGGTATGACGCGCTTGGTCAGCATGAGATTCCTCCGGGTCGAACGTGTTCCGTCAACATCTTACGTCTCGCGGGGCCGCGGGCGGCGGGCAGACCGCCCTTCTCGCCGAATGCACGAAATTATTTATATAGAGGCACTCCAGGGCGCGCCAGGCTTCTCGCCACCTGCGGTTTTGCGGGTCGATCGACCCCCTCAGAAGGTCGAATATCAATAATTTCGTGCACTCGATGCAAGCCAGACGGCGAGAAGGACCGCGCGCCCCGACTCGCCCTCACGCGCAGGCGGCCAGGGCGTCGGCCAGCGAGAAGGACCCCTCGTAGAGGGCCCGCCCGCAGATGGCGCCCTCCACCACGTCCGGCCCGAGCGCCGCCAGCGCGCGCAGGTCGTCCAGGCTCGCGATGCCGCCCGAGGCCACCACCGGGAAACCCGCGACCTCGGCCACGTGCGCGTAGGCGGCCGCGTCCACCCCGCAGCGCATGCCGTCGCGCGCCACGTCGGTGAAGACGAGATGGCGGTACCCCAGCTCGGCCAGGCGCGCCACGAGCTCGTCGGCGCCGAGCGCCGCGCCCTCGCGCCAGCCGTTCACGCGCACCTCGCCGTCGCGCGCGGCCACGTCGGCCACCACGAGCTCGCCGAACTCCCGCGCAGCCTCGGCGGCGAAGGCCGGGTCGCGCACGAGCGCCGTGCCGATGGCGATGCGCCGCACGCCCAGGCCGGCCAGGCGCTCCACCGCGGCGAGGTCACGCACGCCGCCGCCCGCGTCCACCGAGATCCCCTCGACCGCGCACACGGCGCGGATCGCGGCGTCGTTGGCCGCGCGGGCGGCCTCGTCCTCCTCGAGCGTCGCCGAGAGGTCCACCACGTGCACCCAGGAGGCGCCCGCGTCGCGGAACCTCTCGGCCACCGCGGCGGGGTCGTCGGAGTAGACGTCCATGCGGGAGCGGTCCCCGCGGGCGAGGCGCACCACGCGCCCGCCCACCAGGTCGATCGCGGGAAAGAGGATCATCTGCCGGCCTCCCCCACCACGCGCGCGAAGTTGGCCAGGATGACGCCGCCCACCGCGGAGCTCTTCTCGGGGTGGAACTGCACGCCGAAGACGGCGCGGCCGTCCCACACGGCGCTCGCGAAGCTGCGCACGTAGTGCGTGCGCGCGGCCACCACGGCGTCGTCCACGTCGTCGTCGAGCGCGTAGGAGTGAGTGAAGTAGACGTTGGCCCCCTCCGGCACGCCGGCGAAGAGCGGGCACGCGCGGCCGCGCTCGGTGAGGTGCAGCTGGTCCCAGCCCACGTGCGGCACCTTGAGGCGCGTCGACTCGAGGCGCGTGGCCGAGCCGGCCAGCACCCCCAGCCCCGCGGCCCACGAGCCGTCGTCCGTCTCGTCGCCGCGCTCGAAGAGCAGCTGCAGGCCCAGGCAGATGCCCAGGAAGGGCGCGCCCCGGCCCACGGCGGCGAGAAGGGCCTCGGCCTGGCCGCTCTCGCGCAGGTAGGCCATCGCGTCGCCGAAACTGCCCACGCCGGGCAGCACCACGCCGTCCGCGGCCGCGATGACGCCCGGCTCGTCGCTGACGGTCACGCGCGCGCCCGCGTCGGCCAGCCCGCGCGCCACCGAGCTCAGGTTGCCCTTGTGGTAGTCGACCACGACCACGCGCGGCGCGGCGCCCGCCTCCGCCATCACAGGCTCCCCTTGGTCGAGGGAACGCCGTCCACGCGCGGGTCGGCCTCGAACGCCTCGCGCAGGGCGCGGGCGCAGGCCTTGAACGCGGCCTCGATGATGTGGTGCGCGTTCTCGCCGCACACCAGGCGCAGGTGCAGCGTGATCCCCGCCTCGCGCGCGAGGGCGACGAAGAACTCGTGGGCGAGCTCGGTGTCGAAGGTGCCCACCTTGTCGGGGCCGATCGCCACGTCCCAGTAGAGCCCGCCGCGGCCCGACACGTCCACGGCGCACAGCACGAGCGCCTCGTCGAGCGGCACGAGCGCGCTGCCGAAGCGCCGGATCCCGCGCTTGTCGCCGAGCGCCTCCGAGAGCGCCCGCCCCAGCACGATGCCCGTGTCCTCCACGGTGTGGTGGTCGTCGACCTCGGCGTCGCCCTTGGCGCGCACCGTGAGGTCGATCAGCGAGTGGCGCGCGAGCGCGCACAGCATGTGGTCGAAGAAGCCCACGCCCGTCTCGACGTCGGCGACGCCGGTCCCGTCCAGGTCCACCGAGAGCCCGATGTCAGTCTCGGCGGTGGCGCGGACGGCCTTTGCGGTCCTGCTCATGACTGCGAATCCCTTCTCGTGAGCACCGCGAGCGCGTCGAGCAGCGCGTCGTTCTCCGCGCGCGTGCCCACGGTGAGCCTCAGACACCCCTCGAGCCCCGGCACGGACGAGAAGTCGCGCACCAGCACCGAGTGCTCGTCGCGCAGGCGCTCCCAGACGCGGTGGGCGTCGGGCACGCGCGCGAGCACGAAGTTTGCCGCGCTCGTCCACGCGCTCACGCCGGGCAGCTCCGCGAGCCCCGCGGCGAGCCGCCCGCGCTCGGCCACGATGTCGGCCACCACGCCGGCCATGAGGTCGCGGTGCGTGACGGCGGCCAGGCCGACCGCCTGCGCGAGCACGTCGACCGAGTATATCTGACGCACGGCGGCGAGCGCGTCCACCACGGCCGGGTCGGCCACGAGGTAGCCCAGGCGCGCCCCCGCCAGGCCGAACGCCTTGGAGAGCGTGCGCAGCACCATGAGGCGCGGGCTCTGAGCCACCAGGTCGACCACGCTCGAGCCCTCCGGCGCGAACTCCACGTAGGCCTCGTCCACGAGCACGAGCGCGTCGGTCTCGTCGAGCAGACGGCGCACGAGCGCGCGCGGCGCGAGGTCGCCCGTGGGGTTGTTCGGCGAGGTCAGGATCACCATCGCGGCGTCCGCCGCGGCGGCCGCGAGCGCGTCGGCGTCGATCGAGAAGTCGCGCGGATCGCGGGGCACGCGGCGCACGGGCGCCTCGCACATCTGCGCGAAGTTGGCGTACTCGGCGAAGTCCGGCGGGCACGTCACCACGGAGCGCCCCGGCCCGCCGAAGGCGAAGAGCAGGTTGAAGAGCAGCTCGTCGCCGCCGTTGCCCACGATCACGCGGGACCGGTCCGTGCCGTGGCGCGCGGCGAGCGCGTCGCGCAGCTCGTTGGCCATCGGGTCGGGGTAGCGGTTGAGCGGCGTGGAAAGAAGCGCCTCGTCGATCGCGGCGCGCAGCTCGGGCGGCATCGGGTGGGTGTTCTCGTTGGCCGACAGGTTCACGCGGCACGGCGAGAAGGCCGGGTCGTACGGCTCGAAGGAGCGCAGCGCCTCGCGCAGCCGCGACGTGACGTCACGCATCGCGCGCCTCCCCCCTGAGCTCGAGGTCGGAGGGCCAGGCCACGCGGTGCACGTCGGAGGCGTCGTAGGTGCCCCCTTCGGCCAGCCGGCGGCGCAGCCCCACCGACAGCGCGTGCGCCCAGAGGCCCTCAGACTGCGCGAGCGTCTGGACGGCCGGCGCGTCGGCGAGAAGCCCCTCGGGCGTGTAGCTGATGACGCTCGAGCGCTTCTGGAAGTCGTAGACGCCGAGCGGGTTGGAGAAGCGCGCGGTGCCGCCGGTGGGCAGCGTGTGGTTGGGACCGGCCACGTAGTCGCCGAGCGGCTCGGAGCTCCAGGCGCCCACGAAGATGGCACCGGCGTTGCGGATGCGGCCGAGCAGCCCCATGGCGCCCTCGCAGTGCAGCTCCAGGTGCTCCGGCGCCACCACGTTGACGGCGTCGACGGCCGCGTCGAGCGTCCCCGCCACCACGATGACGCCGCGGTCGTCGAGCGAGGCGCGCGTGACGTCGGCGCGCGGGCTCTGCGGCACGAGCGTCGCGAGCGCCGCCTCCACGCGCGCGGGCAGCGCGGGGTCGCAGGTCACGAGGTAGCAGCTCGCCATCGGGTCGTGCTCGGCCTGGGCCATGAGGTCGGCGGCCACCACCACGGGGTCGGCCGTGGCGTCGGCGAGCACGCACACCTCCGACGGCCCGGCCACCATGTCGACCCCGACGTCACCCGAGACGTAGCGCTTGGCTGCCGCCACGTAGGCGTTGCCCGGCCCCACGATCTTCTCGACCGCCGGGACGGACTCGGTGCCGTAGGCCGCCGCGGCGATGGCCTGGGCGCCGCCCACGGCGTAGACCTCGTCCACGCCCGCGAGGGCCGCCGCGGCCAGCGTGTAGGGGCTGAGCGAGCCGTCGCGCTGCGGCGGCGTCAGCATGACCACGCGCCCCACGCCCGCCACCTTGGCCGGGATCGTGTCCATGAGCACGGTGGAGGGGTACTGGGCGCGCCCGCCCGGCACGTAGACGGCGGCCGACGCCACCGGCGTGACCTTGACACCGAGCATCGTGCCGTCGGGGCGGGTGGTGAACCAGGACTGCTCGCGCTCGCGCTCGTGGAAGTCGCGGATCTGGCGCGCGGCGCGGCGCAGGGCCTCCAGGAACTCCGGGTCCACCCGCTCGGTCGCGGCGGCGAGGGCCTCGGGCGGCACGCGCAGGTCGGCGGGGCAGAAGCCGTCGAAGCGCGCGGCATACTCCCGCAGCGCGGCGTCACCGCGCCCGCGCACGTCGTCCACGATCCTCTCGGCCGCCTCCGTGACGTCGGCGGGCAGCGCGCCCGTGCGATTGAGGTCGGCCTGCGTCAGGCGGCGGCCCCCCTCGAGCGTGACGGTCCTCATGCGTCTCTCCCCTCCCCGACGACCTCGGCCAGGCGGCGCGCGAGGTCGCGGATCCTCTTGTCGCAGCGGTACGCCGCGGGACCGGCGAAGAAGCGCGCCGTGCACTCCATGACGTCGTCGACGACCACCAGGTCGTTCTCGGCGAGCGTGGTGCCCGTGGCCGTGATGTCCACGATGCGGTCGGTCATGCCCACGATGGGGCCCAGCTCGATGTTGCCGTGCAGCGTCACGATGTCCACCTGCTGACCGATGCCGTCATAGTAGCGCTGCGTGATGCGCGGGTACTTGGTGGCCACGCGGACCGTGCCGCGCCACTGGTAGGCGCGCTCGGCCTCGCCCGCGCGGCTGCGCGGCTCGGCCACCACGAAGCGGCAGCGGCCGTAGCCCAAGTCCACGAGCTGCAGCAGGTCGAGCGCGGCCTCCTCGAGCGAGTCGGCGCCGCAGATGCCGCAGTCGGCGCCGCCGTGGCCCACGAAGGCCGGGGCGTCCTGGGCGCGCACGATCACGTACTCCACGTCGCCGGCCGAGACTACGAGCCTGCGCCCGGCGTCGGCGAGCTCGGCGGTGGGCAGCCCCGCCGCCTCGAGCACGCGCACGGTGTCTTTGAGCAGCGACCCCTTGGGCACGGCGATGCGGATGGGCCGCTCGGCCACGCGCACGCCCGGCGTCACCACACCCGAGACGCCCGGCTCGCCGAGCACCTCCTGCAGCCGCTCCAGCGAGAGCGCGAAGCCGCAGGCCACGAGCCCCGGCCGGCCCAGGTTGGCGAGGACCGCGTCGTAGCGCCCGCCCGAGGCGAGGCTCGCCGCGATGCCCTCGGCGTAGCCCTTGAAGATGATGCCGGTGTAGTAGTCGAACGAGTTGATGATCGAGAAGTCAAACGAGAGGCGCCCGGCCTCGAAGAGGTCACCGAGCTCGGCCGCGAGCGCCGAGAGCTCGGCGGTGCCGCGCGCGTCGGCGGCCACGCCCGCGGCGGCGAGAAGCTCGTCGAGCCGGCCGATGACCTCGCGCCCGCCGCCGAGCCGCACGATCTCGCGCAGGGCGCGGGCCTGCTCCGGGGCGAGCCCGGGCGTGGCGGCCACGAGCTCGTCCACGGCCACGAGGTCGGAGTCGTGCACGAGGGCGAGCACGCGCTCGCGGAAGTCCGCGCTGGGCGCGCAGGCGTCGAGAAGCGCGGTGAGCGGCACCGGCGAGCCAAAGACGATGCGCCAGGCGGGCACCTCGAGCGCCGTCAGCACCTGCGCGAGCAGGCGCACGACCTCGACCTCCGAGGCCGTGCCCTCGCGGGCCACCAGCTCGACGCCGAGCTGGGTGAACTGGCGCGGCTGTCCGCGCAGGCTCGGCTCCTCGCGCACCACCGGGGCGCTGTAGCGCAGGCGCACGGGCAGCTCATCGGCGCCCATGCGGCCCGCCACGAGGCGCGCCACGGGCAGCGTGAGGTCGGGACGCAGCGCGAGCAGCGTGCCGTCCTCGTCAAAGAGCTGGAAGGCGGCGTCGCGCAGGCGCGCGCCGCGCTCCAGGGCGCCGCGCTCCTCCAGAAGCGGCGTCTCGACGGGCAGGTAGCCCGCCTCGGCGAAGCACGAGCGGACGGTGTCGGTGATGCGCTCGCGGGCGAGCGCCTCCCGGGGGAGGATGTCGCGGAAGCCGCGGGGGGTTCCTGATCGCACGGTGGTTCCTTTCGGCGCGCCCGGCGGCGCGCGGGTCTGCGGTTCGGGCGAGTGATACTTTAGCACACTAAAGTGCCGGCGCAAGGGCGGGGCGCCTCTCGCCGCGCCGCACGTCGTTGGTCGCCCACCCCGCTCAAAAACCCCGGAAGTCGGCGGGTTGTCGGAACGCCTGCGCAGAAAACCCCGGAAGTCTGTTGCTGAACTCTCCGACTTTCCGCGATTCTCGAGCATACTCCGGAGAAACCGGACGCGTCCCGAATTTTGGTGTAGGCGGCGACTCGGCCGGCGCCCGGAGGGGCGCGGCCGTTCCCTAGAATCGCAGTCACCACAA
>NZ_CBIFYV010000097.1:0-53394 GCF_966187215.1 Thermophilibacter sp. | reverse complement strand
ATCACCTGCCTCACGCCGCGGTCTCCCCCCATGAGAGGGCAGCCCCCGGATGGAGCGCGCAGGGCTCCCGTCAGGACTTCGAGCCGTCGCCTCCCGCTCGCGGGAGGTGCGCTACAATGGCAGGCGGCCGCTCGCGGGCGGCCGCATCACTGGGCCAGGAGAAGGGACCGCATGAAACCTCGACCGTATAGTCGATGACCTGCGGCGCGCTCGCTTTCGAGTCGCGTCGCCCCGACGTGACAAGAAGGAGCGCAGATGATCTACCTCTCCCAGCTTCTGGGAAACCCCGTGCTCGACTCCGAGGGCGAGAAGATCGGCACGGTCTCTGACCTCGGCATCGCCACCGGCGAGGTCTTCCCCCGCATCACGAGCCTGGCCTTCATGGGCCCCGGCCGCACCCCGTTCATGATCAGCTGGCGCAAGTTCGTGGACACCTACGACGAGCGCGAGGTGCGTCTCAAGGTCGTGGCCACGGACCTGCGCTTCTCGTACCTCCAGCCCGACGAGGTCCTGCTCGCCCGCGACATCCTCAACAAGCAGATCGTGGACACGCACGGCATGCGCGTGGTCCGCGTGAACGACCTCAAGCTCTCGGACACCAGCTCCACGCAGCTGCGCCTGCTGGGCGCCGAGGTGGGCGTCCGCGGCCTGCTCCGCAGCCTGCACCCGGCGCTCGAGCGCCTGGCGCTGCGGCTGGCGCGCGCCTTCGGCCACCCGATGCCCGAGAAGATCATCGCGTGGAGCTACATGGACCTGGTGGAGCGCGACCTCTCCAACGTCAAGCTCTCCGTGAGCCACAAGACGCTCGACGACATGCACCCCGCCGACATCGCCGACATCATCGAGCGGCTGGACCCGCGGCTGCGCGGCCAGGTCTTCGCCCAGCTCGACGACGAGCAGCGCGCCGGCGCGATGGCCGAGTTCGACGACGACGCCATGGCCGTGGAGCTCATGGGCGGCATGAACGAGACCGACGCCTCGCGCATGCTGTCCGAGATGGACCCCGACGATGCCGCCGAGCTGGTCAGCGAGCTGGACTACGACAAGGCCGAGAAGCTCCTGCGCCTGATGGGCGTCAAGGAGCAGCGCGCCGTGCGCCAGCTGCTGGGCTACCGCGAGGGCACCGCGGGCCGCATCATGACCTCCGAGGTGGCGGCGCTGCCCGAGAGCTCCACCGTGGGCGACGCCGTGGCGCTGCTGCGCGGCCTGGACGAGGACTTCGAGAGCGTGCGCTACGTCTACCTCACCGACGACGAGGGCCGCCTCGCCGGCACGGTGTCGCTGATGAGCCTGCTGGTCTCTGACCCCCAGGCGCCCCTCGCCGACCTGGCCACCGAGGACCTCGTCACCGCGAGCCCCGAGGATGACCAGGAGGACGTGGCCGAGGACATCGCGAAGTACAACCTGCTCGCCATGCCCGTGGTGGCCGATGACGGCAAGCTGCTGGGCATCGTGACCGTGGACGACGCGCTCGACGTCCTGGAGGAGGAGCACGCCGAGGACCTGCGCGTGGCCGGTGGCTCGGCGGACGGCGAGGACTCCGGGCACGCGAGCACGCTGATCTGGCTGGTGCGCCGCAACGTCTGGGTGCTGCTGTGGGCGGCGGGCACGATGGCGCTGACGCTGCTGAGCGGCGGCTCGGCGTCACTGCCGCTGGCGCTGGCCGCCTCGCTCCCGCTGGCCGTCGCGCTCGTGCTGGCGGACGACTCCATCAGCTACGTGACCAACTTCTTCCTCGAGAACGACCCGGACGACGAGGACTCCCCCTCCATGCTGGGCTTCGCGTTCAAGGGGCTCGGCATCGGGGTGGTGCTGGGGGCCCTGGCGGCCTTTGTCGTGGTGGTGCTCGCGCGGGTCGTGCTCACGGCCGCCCAGGGCGCGGGCGGGGCGGGCGCCTCCGCGCTGGGGGACGCGCTGGTCGCCGGTGGCGTGGCGGCGGCCGCGTGCGCGCTGCTCTCGTTTGCGCTCACGCCGCTCTACCTGCTGGTGCTGCGCCGCCGCGACGCGGCCAACAAGGAGACCTCCGGCTTCACGCTCACCGTGGTGGCCATGCTCGTGGCCCTGGCGGTCTACGTGGCGGTGACCCTGGCGCTCGCGGGGCCGGCCGGGCTGGTCGGGGCGGGATGGTAGCCGTGCCGCGCCTCAGCAGGGAGGAGCGCGCGCGGGAGCGGGCGGAGCGCCGGGCGGGACGCACCGGGCTGCAGCCCAGGCTCATCCTGGCGGCCATGGGGCCCGGGCTTCTCGCCGCCCTGGCGGGGGCCGACGCCGGCGGCGTGGCCACCTACTCCAACGCGGGCGCGGCGTTCGGCTTCGCGCAGCTCTGGACCGTGCCCGTCATGTGCTTCCTGCTCATCGTGGCGCAGGAGACCGCCGCGCGCATGGGCTGCGTCACCGGCAAGGGCCTGGCGTCGCTCATCCGCGAGCAGTTTGGCGTGCGGCTCTCGGCGCTGGCCATGCTGGCACTGCTGGCCTCCAACACCACGGTCACGCTGTCCGAGTTCGCCGGCATCGCGAGCGGCCTGGCGCTCTTCGGCGTGCCCACGTACGTGTCCGTGCCCGTGGCGGCCGTGGTCATCTGGCTGCTCACGATGAGCGGCTCGTACCGACGCATCGAGAAGATCCTTCTGGCCGTGGCCTGCGTCTTCGTGGTCTACGTGGTGGCCGGCGTGATGGTGGGGCCCGACTGGGGCGACGCCCTCTCCGCGACGCTGGTGCCGCGGCTGTCCGGCGACCCGCGGTACCTCTCGCTGCTGGTGGCCAACGTGGGCACCACGATCGCGCCGTGGATGCTCTTCCTGGCGCAGAACAACGTGGTCGAGAAGAACGCGCGCGCCGAGGACCTCCCCTACCAGCGCATCGACACCGTGACGGGCGCCGTGGTGGCGAGCGTCATCAGCTGGTTCATCATCCTCACGACGGGCGCCGTGCTCTACCCCGCGGGGATCACCGTGGACAGCGCGCAGGCGGCGGCCAGCGCGCTGGCACCGCTGGTGGGCGACTACGCCGAGGCGCTCTTCGGCGCGGGGCTCGTGGGGGCGTCGTTCCTGGCGGCCTGCGTGCTGCCGAGCGTGACGTCGAGCGCCATCTGCGAGGCCTTCGGCTGGGAGCGCGGCGCGGACCGCAGCTGGGCGGAGGCGCCGGTCTACCGCAGCATCATCACGGCCGTGGTCCTCGTCTCGGCGGCCGTGGTAGTGCTGCCGAACGTTGACCTCTTCGGCATCATGATGCTCGCGCAGGTCATCAACGGCGTGCTGCTGCCGGTCCTGCTCGTCTTCATGGTCCTCATCGCGGGCGACCGCCACGTGATGGGCCGCAACGCCAACGGGCGCGTGTGGAACGCGCTCACGTGGGCGACGATCGTGGCCGTGACCGTGCTGACCGTGGTGATGTTCGTGATGCAGGCGGCGGGGCTGTAGCGGGACGGGACCGCGTGCATGAAGCCTCTCGGGCCAGGAGCTTCTCGCCCCGCAGGTGTCCGCCGCAAACATTAGCATACACTTTAGAGCTAACCTGAAAATTTTATCCGTATTTTGCCATTTTCACAGGTTGAAATGTATGCTATTTGGGTGGCAGGCCACAGATGAGCAAACCGCCCCCTAGCAGTTGCCCACGCGGACGTGCACCAGATGGCGGCGCGCGACGTCGGCCAGCCGGCGCACCACGGACACGGGCGTGGGAGCCGCGTCGGCCATGCGCCAGCGGCCGAAGAAGCGCGTCACGTGATAGGTGATCCTCTCGGCCCCGCGGCCGCCGCCCAGACTCGCGAGCCACGCGGCCATGGCCTCGACCTCCTCCTCGGAGTCGTTCATGCCCGGCACCACGAGCGTCGTGACCTCGAGGTGGCAGCCCGGCTCGGCAAACAGGCGCTCGATCGCGGCGCGCACGGCGTCGAGGGCCCCGGGCGGTGCCCCACACGCGTCGTAGAGCGCCGGCGAGAAGCCCTTGAGGTCGATGTTCGCCGCGTCGACGAGCGACGCGAGCTGTTCGATGACGCCCTGTTCGGCGCAGCCGTTTGAAACGAGCACCGTCGCCAGGCCGCGCTCGCGGGCGAGAAGCGCCGTGTCGCGCACGTACTCCCAGGTCACGAGCGGCTCGTTGTAGGTGTGGGCGATGCCGACGACGCGCGGGTCGCGCGCGGCCGCCTCCGCCGTCAGCCCCACGAGGCGCTCCGGCGAGAGCTCGCGCCATCCCACGTTCCTCTCGCCGGCCTGCGAGATCCGGTGGTTCTGGCAGAACGGGCAGGCGAGGTTGCAGCCATAGGAGCCCGCCGAGACCACGTAGCCGCCGGGCCGCCAGCGGGTGAGCGGCTTCTTCTCCACGGGGTCGAGCGCGAGCGAGGTCACGCGGCCGTAGGCCTCGGGCACGACCGCGCCGCCCACGTTGCGCCGCGCCCGGCACGCCCCGAGCGCGCCGGACGCCAGGCGACAGTTCCGCGGGCAGACGGCGCAAGTGGCGGTCGAGCCGCTCACAGGTGCCGCACCACCTCGAAGCGCTCGATACGCACGCCCGACTCGGTGAGCGAGACGCCGCCCTTGCGCGCGGCGATCCGCAGCTGCTCGTCGACCGTGTCGACGCCGTCGAGGTCGGGCAGCAGCAGGCCGCGCCGGCCGTCGGGCGCGCTCACGATGACGCCGTAGCGCGCCGGGTCCAGCTGCGCGCGGTCGGCCACGGGCTCGGGCTCGCCGAGAACGTCCACGTCGTAGACCAGTTCGGGGAGCTCGTCAGCCGTGACGGGCGGGAAGCGCGGGTCGTGGCAGCCCGCCGAGACCGCGTTGGCCGCGATCTCCTCGGCGAGGCTCGGGCGCGTGGGCGCGATGGTGCCGATGCAGCCGCGAAGGCGGCCGTCCTTCTTGAGCGAGACGAACGCGCCGGCTCGGCGGCCCGTGAGCTCGGGCGGCAGGTCGTCGGGCAGGCGCAGGCGCTCCCCGGTGCGCACGCGAGCCTCGAGCGAGGCGCGCGCCAGGCGGACGAACGCGTCCTCCGCCGAGCGCGTGGCCGCGAGCCGCTCCTCGTGCCAGGCCTGGTACGCCGGCTCGAGCGCGCGCGACGGGTCGGAGCCCGCCGGCCCCGCGGGTGTGAAGGCCGCGACGCCGTACCCCACACCGAAGGGACCCTCGTGCGAAAGCAGCTCGGCGCGCACCGGCGTGGCGTCGAGCGCGCCCGCCATGATCTGGAACGACCGCAGGCCGCACTCCGCGGCGCGCTCGGAGAGCCCCGGATCCAGGGTCAGCAGGCTCAGGAAGTCGCCCGCGGCGAACGCCTCGCAGACCTTCTCGTCAAAGACGGGGCCGTCGGGCGCGAATCCGTAGGGGCCGTCGGCGGACAGCTTGTGCGAGAGGTCGCCGGACGCCGCGTAGACCACGCACCGGCCCAGGCGCTCGGCGACGTCGCGGACGGCGCGCCCGAGACGATAGTGCTCGATCGGCGAGAAGCCCGCGAGGCCCATGCGCACCACCTTGAAGCGGTCGGTGCCCAGGCGCGCCTGGATGAAGTGCAGCGGCACGAGCACGCCCCAGTCGAGCGCCGGGTCCTTCTCGCCGCGCGTGCCCGCGGGGATGCCGGCCGCGGCGGCCTCCTCGCAGAGGGCCGCGACGAACTCCTCGTCGTAGGTCACCGACGAGCCGTCGGCGCGGTCGCCGAAGTCGGAGAGGTCGCCGTGCGCACCGCGGCCTGGCGATATGTGCAGGTAATCGAGGTACGAGGCGGTATGTGGGCTGGAAATCACCAGCGTGTCGGGCGCGAGGTCGGCCACGCGGCGCGCGACCTCCTCGTACGCGGCCGTGGTGGCAGCGATGCCCCTCTCGCGGCCGCGACCCACCCCCGGCACAATCACGGGCGGGTGCGGGACGGCGAACGCGGCAACGACGGGCATGGCGGCCTCCTCAGGACATCGAGGACGTTGCCGCTATTGTGCCCGTTTCCGAGCCCGCGCGGCCCGCGGTCAGGGCGAGCGGGCTAGCCCTCGTACGCGGCCGGCCCCTCGACCTTGAGCTCGCGACCCATAAGCAGGCTCGTCGCGTCCTCGGGAGCGACCTCGCCCGAGACGATGCGGCCCACCATCTCGCAGATGGGCATCTCGACGCCGCAGTGGCGGGAGAGCTCGAGGACGGCGGGCAGGGCGTTCAGGCCCTCCACGACGGCGCCCACCTGGCGCCGTGCCTCGTCAACGGGCACGCCGGAACCAATCAGCTTGCCGCAGCGCAGGTTGCGGCTGTGGAGGCTGCCGGCCGTGACCACCAGGTCGCCGGTGCAGGCGAGGCCGAAGAAGGTCTCCTGGTCGCAGCCGAGCGCCGTGCCCAGGCGGCGGATCTCGGCGAGGCCGCGCGTGATGAGCGCGGCGGACGAGTTGTCGCCGAAGCCCAGGCCGCGCGCGATGCCGCACGCGAGGGCGACGACGTTCTTGATGGCGCCGCACAGCTCGACGCCGTGCACGTCGTCGCTGGTGTAGACGCGCAGCACGTCGCTCGAGAAGAGCCGCTGGACGAGAAGGGCGGCCTCGGGGTCGTGGCTCGCCGCGACGATGGCCGTCGGCATGTCGAAGGCGACCTCCTCGGCGTGGCTGGGTCCGGAGAGGGCCGCCACGGAGGGCAGCTCCTCGGCGGGCACGGTCGGGCGGGCCTTGGCGAGCTCGTCGGCGATGACCTGCGTCATCGTGTCCATCGAGCCCTCCTCGAGGCCCTTGGTCGCGCAGACGAGCACGGCGTCGGACCGCACGAGCGGGGCGGCCTGCTCGGCCATGGAGCGCACGAAGCGCGACGAGGTCACGAAGACGACAACGCGCGCGTCGGCGACGGCAGCGGCGAGGTCGCAGGTGAGCGCGATGTCGGCGGGGAGCTCGGGGTCGCCCGGCAGCGGGATCGTGCGCGTGGAGGCCAGGCGCTCGACGGTCTGCTCGGACTCGGACCACACCGTCACGTCGTGCCCCTCGCGCGAGAAGAGCCGCGCGAGGGCGAGGCCCCATGCGCCGCTCCCGATCACGCCGACCTTGACGTGCTGGTTTGTCGCGTCCATCTCGCCCATGTCTCCCCCACTCACGCTCAGAAGCGCCGACGGTCACATATATCAACTACCTGATTATGCCATCAGAAGCGATGCGCCATCATAACCGCGCATTCGGGCGCGGCCGACGGTGCGGGCCGCGACAGGCCCCGGCAAGCTCCTCACGGCCACGAAAAAAGGGCACCGCCGACTCGATGCCGGCGGCGCCCCAAGAGGAACGACGGCCCCCTTTATCCAAAGAGCTTGAAGATCTGCTGGAACGGCCACGTGAAGACCGAGTAGTCGAAGTCGTTGGACCAGCGGGCAAAGTCGGCGATGGTGGTGGGCAGGCAGCCAACGGTGAGCGCCTGGCCAAAGCTCAGCAGCAGGCCGGCCACCACGCCCGCGAGGATCGCGCCGCGCCATCCGCCGGTGGAGTTGCCGAAGACGCCCGCGGGACCTCCGCCGAAGAAGCAGGTGATGACCGGCGGCGTCAGCGAGTAGAACCCGATGGCCCCGAAGATGACCACGCACAGGATGACCGTGGCGAGGCAGCTCAGGAAGCCGATCATGACGGCGGTGGGAGCAAAGTTGAAGACGATCGGGCAGTCGAGGGCGGGCACCGCATTGGGGACGAGCTTCTCGGAGATGCCCTTGAAGGCCTCGGTGATCTCGGCGACCATCATCGAGACGCCGGTCAGCACGATGGTGATGCCCACGCCAAACTGGACGCCCTGCGTGATGGCATAGAGGTAGGCGGCCGTGCCGCCGCTCATGTTCTCCTCGACCCAGGCGGGACCGGCGAGCGAGACGCCCACGACATAGAGCAGCGTCATGACGATGGCGGTCGAGACCGTGATGTCCTTCAGGAACGACAGCTTGTCCGGGATGTGCAGGTCCTCGGAGGTCTCCGTCTCGTGCTTCTTGAAAAGCTTGCCCACCAGGGCGCCCGCGATGGCGCCGAACGAGGTGGTGTGACCGTATGCCAGCTCATCGGTCCCCGTCACCTTGCGCATAAAGGGCTGGACGAGAGCGGGGGAGAGCGTGCAGTACACGCCGAGCATGATGCCACCGACGATGATGAACATGGGAATGCTCGGGTTGGCGATGACCTCAACGGCAAGCGCCAGGTACACGAAAGTGATGTAGTAGGTCTGGTGAACCGTGAGATACACGTACTTGAACGGGGTGAAGCGCGCCAGGATCAGGTTAACCACAAAGCCAACGACCATGATCAGGGCAATCGTGGAGGCCCACTCGGCGGCAAAGGGGTCGGTGCCCATGCCCGGGGCGGTTGCCTCGATATTGAAGATCTTGTCCAGGATGTCGGAGATGGGCATGACGATGCCCGAGAGGATCGAGGTGCCCTGCGACAGGATCAGATACCCGATGCCCGTCTTGAGCGTGCCGGTGACCACGTCCTGGAACGGCTTGCGCTGCAGCACGAGGCCGAGAAGCGCAATGAGGCCGAGCAGGATGAACGGCTGATTGAAGATGTACGTTACGATGAAGTCAACAACGGGTTGGATCGCTTCCACTGTTCTCACCCCTTCTTAGATGAGCCCGGCCTCGGTCAGGTATCCCTCGACCTTCTCGCGAAGTTCCTGCTTGTCCATCAGGTTCTTGATGGTGATCACGTGCGGGCAGAACTTGCGCGCGTCGTCGGCGAAGCTGTCGAAGGTCACCACCAGATCGCATCGCGTGCCCTTGGCCCTCGACAGGCTCGTGTTCTCGACCTTGACGGAGAACGGCAGGTCAAAGGACTTGAAGGCGTCGGAGATGTTCATCCTGAGCAGGGTGGACGTCCCCACGCCGGCACCGCACACCGTCAGCACCTTGAGCTCGTGCATCCTTCCTCCCTCCTCTCACAGGTTCCTCATGCGACGACGGTACTTCTCGACGAGCGCCTGGTTGTGCTCCCGGACGTCAGAGCGCTCGTACTCGAGATGGCCGTTGTAGTAGACGTCGGGCGTGACCCCGCGCTCAAGCAGCAGCTCGCAAGTCTGGGCAAGGAGGCCGGCGAGCATGTAGACCACCGGAATCGTGGAGGTGGCGCCGACCTTGACCTCGAGCCCCTCGAGCTCGATGGCCGCATCTCCGATGAGCGAGCAGTTGTCGATCACGAGGTCCGCGATGTCCTTGAGCTTCTTTCCGCTCGAGTGCTGCGTGGTCAGGGTGTCCGCGTACTCAACGTTGGTAAACGCGATCACGGGCACTCCGGCCGCACGCGCGGCCAGCGCCACGTCGACCGTCGCGGCATTGTTCCCCGAGTTGGAGAAGCAGACCATCACGTCAGGCGGCCGCACCTCGTTGTAAGAGACGATGACCTGGCCGATGCCCTCGACTTTCTCGAGAAGGGCGGTCTTGGTGATCTCGTTGATGCCCGCCACGGCGGACTCGAAGATGGCGTGGACGTTGGCGAGCGTGGCCGAGCGCCAGAAGCAGTCCTCGGTCACGAGGCTCGAGTGCCCGGATCCAAAGAGGTGGATGAGCCCGCCCGCCTCGGTCGCATCCGCGAGCATCTCCGCGGCCCGCATGATGTTGTCTCCCTGGGTGTCATAGGCCTTTTGGACGACCTCGTTCATCGTCTGGAAGTATCGTTGCCACGCACGCATCAGCCCTCACTCCCCTCGCTCGCGTCCAGCAGGATCGTCTTGACGATCTTTCTCGGCTCGGTGATCGACGTGCCTATGACCACGCAATCCGCCCCCGCATCGAGGGCGCGCCGCATCTTGTGCCCATCGGTGATGCGACCCTCTGCCACCACGTGCTCCACACCGGCGGCGCGCAGCTCCTCGATGATCTCGTAGTCTGGGTCCGGGCTTGGGAGCGTGCCGAAGGCAATCGGGTTCTTTGAGTAGGGCGTGTAGCCCGAGAGCGTGGTGCCCACGAAGTCGGCTCCGGCCTCCCAGGCAACGACGCCCTCGTCGACCGTGGAGACGTCCGCCACGACGGGCAGATCGGGGTACTTCTCCTTGATCGAGGCGAGAAACTCGGGCAGCGTCAGGTCGTCGTAGCGCGGACGACGCGTGCCGTCGATCGCGATGGCGTCGGCGCCGGCGGCGAGAAGGGCGTCCACCTCGGCCATCGTTGGGGTGATGCGAAAGTCTCCCGACCCCGGCTCGCGATAGATCTTCTTGATGCCGATGACGGGAACATCCGGTCCCACGGCCTCCTTCACCGCGGACACGTTCTCGAGGTTCGTCCGCACCGCGGAGGCGCCGCCCGCCATCACGCTCCTCGCCACGCAAGCCATGGTCACGGGGTTCGCCATCAGCGCATTGATGTCGTCCCCGGCATAGCACGAGACGATGAGGCCTCCCCTCACCGCATCAAGCAACCTCATGGTCAACCAGCTCCTCCCTCAACTCGTTTGGCAGGTCCTCTAAACGCCTCGCCGAAGCGAGCCGATCGATGGCCCCCTCTTCTCCCAGGAACAGGGCAACTCGCTGGAACAGGCCGAGATGCTCCTCGTCGGTAGTTGCCGCAATGGCGAACACCACGTAGACGGGGTCGTTGTCGGGGTTTCCGAAGACGACGCCCTCTGGGAAGGTCGCGATGGCGATGCCGTTGCGAAGGACGTTGCCCCGGGGACGGGCGTGCGCGAGCGCCACCCCTGGGGTTATCACGATGTAGGGCCCCAGCTCCCGAACCGTTCCAACCATGTCCCGGACGTAGGACGAGTCACAGACCCCCGCGCGCACGAGCCGGTCGCCCGCGAGGGTCACCGCCTCCTCCCACGTGCCGGCGGTCTGCCCCAGGACAACGCCCCCGGCACAAACGCAGTCGCCAATGGACATCTCTCATGCACCTCCCAGAATCGCCTTGACCTCAGAAACGTCCCGAGCGGTGCCCAGCGTCTGAACATCCACTCGGTCAAAGAGCTCGAGCAGGTCCCGCAGCGCCCTGATGTGAGACCAGTTGTCCGTCGCGGCCAGGCACACGACTATGCGCACGGGGTCGTACCCCTCGCGACCAAACGCGACGCCATCCCCGAACGCCGCCAGCGTCATGGCGAGGCGGTTCACGTTCTGGCCTGCCCGGCCATGGACGAGGGCAACGCCGGGCATGAATACAAACGACATGCCGCCGCGCTTCATGTCCGAGATGGCGGTCTCCACGAACGCATCCTCGACGTCGCCCGCGGCGACCAGGGGCCGCGCGGCCTGCCGCACCGCGTCCTCCCAGCCATCGGCCCGCATCCCGCACAGGATCTTCTCGGAGGGGAGCAGGTCGGAGAGAGTCGGCTGGAGGCACTCGGCATGAACCGACAAGCCGTGCGAGACAAAGGCTCGTTCGATGTCACCGAGCAGCCCCTCGGGGTCGAGGATGGTGCAGTTGCGCTGAATGATGCCCATGACCTTCTCAAGCAGCTCGTCGTCCGAGCGGCTGTCAGAAGAGCGGCGGGCCATGCGCTCCATGGACGCGCAGAAGTAGAGGGCCAGGTATGCCACGTCGCCCTCGGAGACCTCGCCGAGCAGGCTGTCCGCGCCCGTCTCGCGGGCCACGATGTCCTCCAACGCCTCGAAGCACTCGGGGTGCTCCGCGCGCGCCTCGCCGACGTCGGGGGAGAGCGTGACGATGCCGTGGCGAAGGCGGAAGACCATGGGGCCAAGATGATTCTGAAGCGACGCAATGAGCTCCTGGTCGGCCGAGAAGTCCTCGTCCAGGCGCTCCCCCATCGCACGAACGATGCGATCGAGCAGCATCTGGACACCGATCCAGTCCTCTCGGAGGTAGGGCTCGGGGGTGACGAAGCGAGCGCCGAGAAGGGCGGTGGCGAGGTAATCCACCTCGCCGGCAGGGAGGCTCGCTACGCCCGCGCGGCCCATCTCGTCGGCAATCTGCACCGCATAGACGTACTCACGGGACGAAATCACCGAGGCAAGGTCAGGGATCTCCTCGCTCCTCACGCATCGGGAGGCAAAGCGGAGCCTCATCACGGCCAGCGTATAGACGATCATCCGCAGAGAGTCAAAGGCGAGCCAGTGCCCAAAGTCCCCTGACTCAAGACTCATCACGATAGAGAGCAGACCCCGCGCGGAGTCAACGATGCCCAGCTCGCGCAACCATCGGGCAACGGCGCTCCACATGAGCTCCGCCTCCGCATGCACGCACGAGAAGTCGAGGTTTCGCTCGATGACCTGAACGGCAAGCCGGCGAATGGCAAACTCGCTGCCGGCAAGCCGACGCCCCTTGCTCGATAGGGACTCGAGCTCGACGCCGGATGCGGAGAGCTCGCGCTTGAGCGGCGCCATGTCGCGGTCAACCAGGCTGCGGCTCACGCCCAGCAGGTCGGCGATCCACTGGCTGGTTAGATGAGCGTCGCCCGCAGCGAGAAGGAGCAGGAACTCGACGTCGCGCCTCTCGGCAGGAGTAAGTGCCCACTCCATGAGGCCGAGCGACTCGATGGACTGCGCGATCAGGCAGGCCTGCTGCCGCCCGCAGCGGACCGTCGCCTTGTCACGCTTGGGGGGCTCCAGCCCGCGGCCGCGGCAGAACGAGTCGAGTCCGTCCAGCTCATAGCGCACCAGCCGCACGCTGATGTCGAGGTCTCGGGCAAGAAGCTCGAGGGTCGACTCGCCTTTGGCGAGAAGGATGCTCGCGATATGTGCGATACGACTGTTCACGGCGCTTCCTAGAGGCTTCGGACTCGGAGGGAGTAGCGACGGACCAATTCGGCGTTGTGCTCATCCGAGCCCTCGCAGTTTCCGCTGAGGAACACCTCCGGCTCGGCCCCGGAGACGCGCAGGCGCTCGCATGCCTCGAGCGCGATGAGGTTGGCGATGAGCAGCGTGGCGATGCTCGAGGTCGGGCCCGCCTTTGTCCCGTCGGAGCGCACCGGCACGCTCGCGTCTCCCACGGCCACGTGATTGTCCACGCAAACGTCGCAGACATCGGGCAGGTGCAGACCGTCCGGATGGCGGCTGGGCTTCTCCCGATAGGCAAAAGAGGAGATGCCGACCGTTGCCGCCCCCATCTCTTTTGCCGTCTGGGCCATCTCGATGGTCAACGGATTGATGCCACTTGTGGACGCCACGAGCAGACAGTCGTCGGCCCCCATGGGATAGCGCCTCGCAACGAGCTCCGCGTATCCGCTGCGACGCTCGAGCTGGCTGCTCTTTGCGGCCCCCTCGTGGAGCATGGTCGCGGTGTCAAACATGGGGCAGACCGGGGCGAGTCCGCCCGCTCGGTAGAAGAGCTCCTCCTCGAGCATGTGCGAGTGCCCGCAGCCAAAGACGTAGAGCATGCCGCCCCGGGAGAGGGAGGTGGCAACCAGGTCGCCAGCACGCTTGATGGAGGCACGCTCTTCGGCGACGATGCCAGAGATCACGCTTTCAACTGCACAATAGTACTGATCGACGAAGCCCATATTCTCCTCCCGACAGCGGTTATAACATCATATAGTTAATTTTAAGAGCCCTGTTGAACGTCGTGCTCCTACGTCCTTGCCCCACCACTTCCCTAGATCGAAGTGCCCTGCGAGCAATAACACTCTGGTAGAGAGCCTTTCATATCTCCACGATTCCAGTGTGCCGGGGTCCCCACATGATTGCAACACGATGTTCTTCCGAAAATGCGCAACAAAACGTGCAACAAGCAGACCAAGGGTCCGCCGACCGAGAAGCCCTTCAGAAAATTTATAGTCTCATACCAGAGAGGCGCGCCGCCCAACTATGGGCGACGCGCCTCGAAAGCGTCCGGTGAGAGCTGTCTGTTTTTAGGGCGTCGTTCCTCCCTACTGCCCCTGGGCGGCGTACTTGGCCTCGGTGGCCTCCTTGGCCGGGCGCCACCAGTCCTCGTTGTCGCGGTACCAGGCGATGGTGGCCTCGAGGCCGGAGGCGAAGTCGGTGTGCCTCGGCTCCCAGCCGAGCTCGCGGCGGAGCTTCGTCGAGTCGATCGCGTAGCGGCGGTCGTGGCCGGGGCGGTCGCGCACCCAGTCGAAGGCGTCCTCGGGCTGACCCATCGCGCGCAGGATCTCCCGCAGGACGTCGATGTTGTTCTTCTCGCCGTCCGCGCCGATGAGGTAGGTCTCGCCGACGCGGCCGCGCGTGAGGATGGTCCAGACGGCCGCGGAGTGGTCGTCGGTGTGGATCCAGTCGCGCACGTTCCTGCCGTCGCCGTACAGCTTCGGGCGGATGCCGCAGATGATGTTGGTGATCTGCCGCGGGATGAACTTCTCCACGTGCTGGTAGGGGCCGTAGTTGTTGGAGCAGTTGGAGATCGTGGCGCGCACGCCGTAGGTGCGGTGCCACGCGCGCACGAGCATGTCGGAGCTGGCCTTGGTGGAGCTGTACGGGCTCGACGGGTGGTACGGCGTCTCCTCGGTGAAGCGCGCCGGGTCGTCGAGCGCGAGGTCGCCGTAGACCTCGTCGGTCGAGATGTGGTGGTAGCGCACGTCGTACTTGCGCGCCGCCTCGAGCAGGCGGAACGTGCCGTAGACGTTGGTGCGCACGAAGGGCTCCGGGTCGGCGATGGAGTTGTCGTTGTGGGACTCGGCGGCGTAGTGGACGATTGCGTCGTGGCCAGGGACCAGGCGGTCGAGCAGCTCCTCGTCGCAGACGTCGCCCACCACGAGCTCCACGCGGTCCTCGGGCAAGCCCGCGATGTTGGCCGGGTTGCCCGCGTAGGTGAGCTTGTCGAGCACGGTCACGTGGACGCCGGGGTGGTTGTTGACGACGTAGTGCACGAAGTTGCTGCCGATGAAGCCGCATCCGCCGGTGACGATGATGTTCTTGGGCTCGAAGGTCTCGGTGTCTGGCATGGTCCTGCCTTTCTGATTGCTACTCAAGTAGGATTGCACGCTTTGAAATAACGGTGTGTCAGAGTCCGACAGCGGAGAAAAACTCCTGTAGATTATCGAACGTCCTGTGGTCAGGGTCAGCAAGAGCGGCATCTGCCTCGAGGCGCGCGCAGGCAGACGCCGAGTCTGCTGGCCCCTCGTGAAGCCCAGTCCAAGCATCAGCGCTATCGCAGCCAGCTACCTTACAACACCGCCCCTCGAATGTAGCGCCCCCATTCGCGCACATATTAGTCCTCCAGGCCCGCGAGGTACTCGGCGAGCTCGTCCTCCCAGTCGCGGGGCGAGAAGCCCGCGGCGGCGAGCTTGGAGAGGTCGAGGTCGGAATGGACAGGGCGCGGGGCGACGGGGCCCTCGGCGCCGGCGTAGTACTCGGCGGTGGAGACGGGCGCGACCGCGTCGCCGTTGCCGCAGGTGGCCTCAAAGACCGCGCGCGCGATCTCGGCCCAGCTCGCCACGCGCCCGGAGCCGGTGAGGTTGTAGGTGCCGAACGGCGCCGGCTCGCTCGGCTCGACGTCGTCCCCGCGGTAGCCGAGCAGCCAGAGGATCCCCTCGGCCATCTGGTCGGTGAAGGTGAGCCGGCCCAGCTGGTCGTCGACCACGGTCACGCGCTCGAGCCCGTCCGCCGGGTCGGCGCAGCGCCGGGAGAGGGCGCGCATGGTGAGCGCGAAGTTGCGGCCCTCGCCGATGACCCAGCTCGAGCGCACCACGTAGTGGCGCGGGCAGCCGGCCACGGCCAGGTCGCCGGCGGCCTTGGACTGCCCGTAGACGGACAGCGGCGAGAGGTCCTCGCCCTCGCCGTGGTTCTCGGCGGTGCCGTCGAAGACGTAGTCGGAGCTCACGTGCACGAGCGTGATGCCGCGCTCGGCGCAGGTCCGCGCGAGCAGCGCCGGGCCGGTGGCGTTGGCCTTCCAGCAGGCCGTGCGCCCCTCGGGCGTCTCGGCGCGGTCCACGGCGGTGTAGGCGCCGCAGTTGATAACGGTGCCGTAGAGGCTCCAGTCGTAGCGGTCGTACTGCGCGGGGTCCGAGAAGTCGAACTCGTCGATGTCGCAGAAGTCGAAGCTGCCGAGAAGCCCGCGCGCCTCGGCGAGCCTCCGCACGGCGCGGCCGAGCTGGCCCTTGCAGCCCGTGACCAGCGTGCGGCGCGGCGCCATGGGAAGGGCGTCGGCCAGCATCGGGTGGTGCTGGTCGGCCTCAGAGAGCGTGGCCTCGGAGAGCGGGATCGGCCACTCGATGCCGAGCGTGGGGTCGGCGAGGTTGACGAAGGTGTAGGTCTTCTTGAGCTCGGCGGACCAGTGCGCGTTCACGAGGTAGGTGTAGGCGGTGCCGTCCTCGAGTGCCTGGAAGGAGTTGCCCACGCCGCGCGGCACGAAAATCGCGCGCGACGGGTCGAGCACGCAGGTGAAGACGCGGCCGAAGGTGGCGCCGGGGCGCAGGTCAACCCACGCGCCGAAGACCGAGCCCGCGGCCACGCTGATGAACTTGTCCCACGGCTCGGCGTGGATGCCGCGGGTGACGCCGCGGCTCGCGTTGAAGCTCACGTTGTTCTGCACGGGGCGGAAGTCCGGCGGCAGCCCCAGGGCCACCATCTTCTCGCGCTGCCAGTTCTCCTTGAACCAGCCGCGCGCGTCGCCGTGGACGGAGAGCTCCACCACCTTGAGGCCGGGGATGCCGGTCTCGGTGACGGCGAGGTCCTTCTCGAACTCCATGCCTAGTACTCCCCTCGCGACTTCACGAACGTGCCGGCGGCCACCTTGCGCAGGTGCTCGCCGTAGACGCTCTTACCGTAGGCATCCGCGGCGGCCAGGAGCGCGTCGGTGCCCACCCAGCCGTTCTCCCAGGCGATCTCCTCGAGCACCGCCACGGGCGTGTCCTGGGCGCGCTCCACCGCGCGGACGAACTCGCCCGCCTCGTAGAGGCTCTCCATGGTGCCGGTGTCGAGCCACGCGTAGCCGCGCCCGAGCGTCACCACGCTGAGCGTGCCGTCCTCCAGGTACATCCGGTTGAGGTCGGTGATCTCGTACTCGCCGCGCGCCGAGGGCTTGACCCGCTTGGCAAGCTCGCAGACGCGGGAGTCGTAGAAGTAGAGGCCAGTGACGGCGTAGGAGCTCTTGGGGTGCGCAGGCTTCTCCTCGATGGAGACGGCGTTGTAGTTCTCGTCGAACTCCACCACGCCGAAGCGCTCCGGGTCGTCCACGTGGTAGCCGAAGACGGTGGCGCCGCCCTCGGACTCCGCGCGCGCCACGGCGCGGCGCAGGTGACGGGAGAGCCCGTTGCCATAGAAGATGTTGTCGCCGAGGACGAGCGCGCAGGGCTCACCGGCGATGAAGTCCTCGCCGATGACGAAGGCCTGGGCGAGGCCGTCGGGCGAGGGCTGCTCCGCGTAGGAGAGCGAGACGCCGAACTGCGAGCCGTCGCCGAGCAGGCGTTCGAAGTTGGGCAGGTCGGTGGGGGTGGAGATGATCAGGATGTCGCGGATGCCCGCCATCATGAGCACCGACAGCGGGTAGTAGACCATCGGCTTGTCGTAGACGGGCAGCAGCTGCTTGCTCGTCACGAGGGTGAGCGGGTACAGGCGCGTGCCCGACCCGCCCGCCAGGATGATGCCCTTCATGGGTTTCCTCCCTGTTCGGACTGGACGAATCGATTATAGACGGGGGCCAGCTGGCCCCGCATCATCACGGAACGAGTACCGAGAAGAACCTTAAACGCGCTGGCGAACGGCGAACGTTCAGGCTGGTTCGGGTTGGTTCCAAACGCAGGAGCAATCAGCCCCGCGCAGCGCTCCCCAAGCTCCACTATTTACTATCTCTTTCTACTATTTACTTTGAGTGAAAGGTAAATAGTAAGTAGATAATAGGTCGCCTGGATCTGGGTCGAGAAGCCCCGCGCCTGACCGCACTGCCGTCTCGCAAATGCTCACACATACATCTCATCGAGCGTGACAAGATGTATGTCCTGTCGCCCCGCGCACTTACGGGCGGTCGCATCAGAGACAGGTCTCTTGGAGAACAGATCAGAAAGTCGCTGGTCGGACAGGCGGTGCGCCACAACGGACCCCAGCACGCCCTCGATGTCGGACACCGCGGACATCACAAAGCGGAACCAGAAGTCAAAAGGGGACGGACTCGCCCCGCTACGCCGCATAGGGCGGTTCGTCGAATATGAACACGAGCGGCTCGTGAGCCGCCTGCTCTGCTACATAGTCGAAGGCGTCGTACTATGCAGCCTTGCATTATGCATGCTTTCATAATATTAGACACATCTTCATCTGACGAGAAGAACCTCGTGTCCGAGAGTATCCTTCACTCAATTGGATGGGTCAGACCGCTTTGATGCGGCGAGCTGGACCGTATTACCGCAATTTACCTAACCCTCTATTCGTATTTTACCGAATGACTTATTCGTAATTTACCGAACGTAGTACTCGTATTTTACCGAATGTATGAGATATACTGCAGCTAGACACTAAGAAGGAGGGGGCATGCCCGCAAAACAGACGCTTATTCCGGACGGCTATGTCCCCCGCCTCATCGAAGGTCGCCTCGACGCGCTCCTCCAGGCGTTCGGGTGCGTCGAGATAACGGGCCCAAAGTGGTGCGGAAAGACTTGGACCGCCCTGACACGCTCAACAAGCGTCACCAGGCTCGACAATCGCCCTGAGCGAGAGGCCGCAGAAATGGACCCCACGCTCGCTCTCGTGGGCACGCCGCCACACCTAGTTGACGAGTGGCAAGAGGTTCCTGAGGTGTGGGACGCCGCGCGGCGCTACGTGGATGATTCGGGAAACAAGCGAGGGCTCCTGCTACTCACCGGATCGACCTCGCTCAAAAAGTCCTCGCGCGACAAGGTGCGCCACACCGGAACAGGGCGAATCGCACGGCTCTCCATGCACACCATGGCGCTGTGCGAGAGCGGGGAATCCTCTGCGGCCATATCGCTTAAGGCCCTGTTCGGCGGCGCCCCCCTTCCGCGCATGAGGTGCGAAACGGGGATTCAAGACGTTGCCCGATGGTGCTGCCGGGGTGGGTGGCCAGCCAACCTCGGCATCCCCGACGAGGCGGCCGCAGAAACCGCAAGCCAGTACGTGCAGTCCGTCCTTGACATCAACGTCATCGACGAGGGGCGCTCTCCCGAAACAGCGCTTTCCCTCATGCGCGCGCTGGCCCTCAACGAGAGCCAGGCCGTGACGCACAAGACGCTTGCCAAAGACATGTCCGCCGGAGACAAGGCCCCCGACGTCGACACCATCGCAAGCTACATCGAGCTCCTTGAGCGCCTCAAGCTCATCGACGGGCTGCGAGGCTGGGAGCCACCTATGCGCTCGAAGGCCCGCGTGAGGGTCAAGCCCAAGCGTTACTTCTGCGACCCCTCGATTGCAGCCGCGCTCCTAGGCGCAACACCCACTAGGCTTCTGCAGGATACGCAGACGCTTGGAATGCTCTTCGAAAACCTAGTCATCCGCGACCTGCGCGTCTTTTTGTCAACTTATGCCGGACTGGGAAACGCCCTCTCGTACTACCGCGACGACTCCGGGCTCGAGGTTGACGCCATTGTGGAACACGCCGGACAGTGGGCAGGCATAGAAATCAAGCTAAGCGACACCAAGGTAGATGAGGGGGCCAAAAACCTCGTTGCACTCAGGAATAAGGTGCTCGCAAATCCGGCAGCGCAAAACAGCGAGCCAGCGTTCCTGGCGGTAATCGTTGGTCGCGGAAGTCTCTCCTACACCCGCGACGACGGCGTCATGGTCATTCCCGCCTCACTCCTAGGCGCTTAGCCTGGCGAGGACTTGCGATAGGGGGTTAATCGCACCTCAAGCGACACTTTTGATTGTCGTCGTTGAAAACGCTGGTATATCCCTGTCGCAACGCTTTCGAAGCCACTATAGAAGACAGTTCTGTCACAGTTCTATCGCAAACGGGAATCGCACTCACACCTCCCGAATGCCTGGCTCCCTCCGCCCAACGAAGGCTGCGAGAGCGTCGCACTGGACTCATTAGTTTCCTGCCGAAGGACAGGGGCTTTTGAATGATTCACAGCACGTTATCGAGCACTCATTTTCTTAGATGCGGCCCCTCAGACGCCCTGCCACATACTTCGCAGCCGCCAAGATGGGACTGCCCTCCCGCAGGAGATCGCTGAGACAGTACTCACCCGTCAACGTGTCGATGCGCGCGTTCGCCCCGCAGGACGGATTAACCCGGCCACCGGACTTAAGGAATGCACTCAGAGCCTCGTGGAGCCCATCCCGCACCGGGCGCAGATCTGCCTGCCTAATCCCCGCCACCTTGAGCACCTTTGAGTTGTCGATGACGCGATCATACATCCGGTCGTAGAAAAGCTGGTAGGGCGCCCGCGCCGCCCATGCGTACTGGTCGAGCGTGCATGTCACCACCGTCACGGGGAGGCTCCGGCGGTATAGCTCAAGAACTTCTGACCAAGACAGCGACTCCGACGTCGCCAGGTTGTACACCTCACCCAGAGCGATATCGTTTCCGACGAGAGCGTAAAGCATGTGCGCAACGTCGGCACCAGACGTCATCGTCGTCGTCTTGGAGAGCAGCTCGTCAGGCATCGCAATCTGATAGTTGTGTATCGAACGCCACAGCCACGTACTCGCCTCAAGTATCCCGAGCTGGAACCTGCCGCCCGAGTCATACGTAATGCCCGGACGAGCAATGGTCCAGTTGGTACGCCCGGAATGTCTTAGCATGTCCTCGCAACGGGCCTTTGCCAGCGCGTACTCGTCCGTCCTAAGGTACTTCTCGTCCTGAGATACGTCCATTAGTCTCGGCGAGTCTTCCTTGAGCACCGGAGCGTCTGCGTAAACGCGATAGGAGGAGATGAAGAGATACTGACGAGTATTGGACAACAATCTCTCTGCAGCCTCTGAGAACTCCTCCGTCCGCCACACCATAAAGTCAACGATGACATCGTAGTTGGCAATCATCAAAATATTCTCTAGAAAGGCCCTGTCGTGCGCATCGCCAACTATGTATCGCACGCTACCGTGCCCCATTCTCCCCCTCGAGCGAGTGGTGACGTCCACAGACCAGCCGCCATCGGAGAGGAGGCTCACAAGATGCCTTCCCATGGCACCTGTGCCGCCAAGCACCAAAGCTCTCATTGCCGTCCCTTTGCCATGGAGATCGCCTTGCCCACAAGGGCCCGGTTCAGAACCACAAACGCGACGCCACCCAGCAGGGAAAGCGCTACGAGAGGGCCGGCTGAATCCGTATTGTAGACAGCGACAATCTCCGCGCTGACCGCCGCCAGAATGAGGAGCAGTTCCCCCCAGCGGACGACGATGACCGCATACTTCCTCGTCTGGAAGACCCGCACGACCCATACGACAAGCTGGCTGACGGCAACCGCCACGCCGATTCCAAGAAGCCCCAGCGGCATCACCAGCGTGAAGTTGAGCACCGCCGCGACCGCCGCGCCCACAATCGTGGTCGAGGCAGCACCCTCCGTCTTTACCGAACACATATAGAGCGTCCCATAGAAGCTCGAGAACGCCGAGAACAGTGCCCCCACATAGAGGACAGAGGTCAGGTTCTTCGCGGAATGATAGTCTGCCTCTGTGAACAGGAGGATAAATACAGCCGTCGCCGGCAATAGGACGAGTAGAGCGCTTGAAAGTCCACGCGCTAGAACCCCAAAAACCCTCGTAAAGAATAAATCGCGATCGCTCGCGGAATACTCGAGAACCGCCTGTTCCTGCCATGCCTGTTGGAATATCGAGGATAGCATGGTCACAGCTGAGGGAAATTTTGACGCTACGGCGTAGATACCATTCGCCGCAACACCAATAAAGCCTGCGATTGCCAGACGCCCCAGGCTCGTAATGCACCACCAACTCACCTGATTCGGGATGAGCGGCACTGCATATCGCAGCATCTTTCTCATATCCTCAAAGCGCGCAAGACCTAGGCGGATGCCTCTGAACTCCGCCGTTTTTCGCACACAGAAAACAATGGCGGCAACTGTAGCAAGCAGTATTGCCAGTAGCAGTCCCTGATAACCCATCGAGAGGGGAATCACGAATAGGAATGAGAGGGTGCACATAATAGCCGCATACAGAATCCCCTGCGCCGCAAACAGCTTGTTTCGGTGGACTCCGCGCACCCCGAACTGTACGCCTAGATACAACGCGCCTGTCACAATCATCGCGTACAGAATAAGTGCGTCCTGGAACCTGATCACCAGCCAAACGCCCCAGTACGCCGCGGAAAAGACGGCTATGAGCATCAGAAAGAGCAGCACCCAGGTTGAGAGCATATCCTCATACCCGCCTGTCTTCTCGACTATCCACCTAAAGAGCGCCTCGGGTATACACAGGACTGCCACCGTCTTCAGCAGCTCCGAGGCCGTGTAGATGAGGTCATACGTCCCCATACCCACCGTGTCTACGTAATGGGTGCAAAAGGGGATGACCAGCATGACGAGCACCTTTGACCCAAAGGTGCCGACCGCGAACACAAGAGTACTCTTTATGAGGCGCTCGGAACGGTCCACAAGCCCATCCTTTCGCGAGAAAGCCGCTTATCTGCCCAGTATCTTCTTGGCCATGTCGACGCCTTTCTGTCCCAAGGCCTTCTTGACCAGTTGCTTCGCCGCCCCCTTAGAGTCATGCGCTATGCTCGAAATCGCCTCAAGAGCGTCCGACTCGTTCTGGCTGTCCGTAAACACCTCAAGGACCATAGGCTTCTCGCGGTTCTCGGGGGAGATAAACTGCGGCAGGCACTCTAAGTACTCTTCCTTGCCAGATGCGCTCAGATACTTGAATCCCAAATCACTGGCGAAGTTCTTCACGAGCGTGCGACTTTTGTCGCCGAAGTGTCCCGCTGCCGCCATGAACGCATCTGCCTCATCACCAAACTGCGCAGCAGGATGGACATAGTTTCTGAACTCTGTTCCCCGACCGTTATTTACCAAGAGAATACGAATGTTCGAACAAAGGTGACGATTCCCTAGCACGTTTAAATCGTAGAAGAATGCCAGGTCCCCCAAAACACAGAAGAACAGCTTCTCGGGACTCGCTAGACTGGCCCCTAACGTTGTCGAAAGAACACCGTCGATTCCAAAACCACCGGTATTCGCATAGCATGCAACACTTTCTGGAGTCTCGAACATATTCCATGCCCTAAGTGAATTAAGAATTCCAAGGTGCAACACGCTGTTATCCGGCAGTCTAGGGGCAGTGTGTTGCGCTATCCAGAGATTGGAGAAGGGCAGTTCGGGTATGGCCGCAACGATTTCCTTGTAGACTTTGTTCCATTGTTGGAGGCTCTTTTTCGTCGCATCTGAGCGCGCCGCATCAACACCGGCATAGTGAGCAAAGAAGAATCTCTCGCTCATCTCAAAAACCGCTGTCTGCTTCCTATAACAATCTCGAATCTCCCCATCTGGATTGACACGCCAGACTTCAGATGGATATATGTGCAAGGACGCACCCGAAACCGAACCGATGTAAATCAGCAAATCAGGTCTCGCGATATCGGGAAGGGAGGCATCCTGATTGGTCACTAGCGCGGCGAGAACTCGGTGATTTCCCCGATAGTTGCTCGTCTGATCGCAAAGCACAACCGCATCGTAGCGCCCACAAAATCCCTCGATTGCCTCCGTGAGGTCAGCGGAAAACGGCATATGTGCACCGACAACGATGGCAATCCTCTGCGCATTTATTGTGGGTAGGCTATCTTCAACCGTATACCTCCTTATTTCGCGGTAGCGCGGCAGAGGCCTAGTTGAAAAGTCACGACTATATTCGGTCTGCAGGTCAATATGTACCGGACCACCTCCGTCCCTGGTGAGGGCGAGCAACGCCTCATTAAGCATCAGGTTACATGCCCACACATCCTCATCTGAGTGGGGCACCGTAACCCGCACGTGCTTGACGCAGACATCCGCCATTGGCGTGCTTCTATCCAGGACCTGTGGGACATACTGCCCGATTCGCCCGGGATGTTGCATGGAGGTCACCGCGAGAATGGGGAGCTTTCTATAAAATGCCTCGGTGAGCCCCGGGGTATAATTTCGCGAGGCCGTCGCGCCAGTACAAGAAAGAACGACTGGTTCGCCGGATTCTGCCGCCATACCGCACGCAATATATGCCGCTGAGCGCTCGTCCACAGAGGAAATCACTTCAAAGAATGAGTCGCCTTGAACACTTGCAACAAATGTTATGTTCGTGGTGCCGGGACTGGCTACGATTCTTTTGATTCCGAATTGCTTCAAGAGAGCCACGAGCATCCGAACGTTTTCCTCGTTTGTGTATCCCTTCATTGCTTCTACCCCAATCATTAACTTAAGGAATTTTTGAGATAATCGAAAGAGAGGCTTCTTTGGGTCTTAAGCCGGCTCCGCACCAGGGCCCAATCTATTGGAGCATCCATTTGATACTTAAGCGGCAACTTTGGATTGAAGATTCGGTCTTCAATTCCAAGAGATTTTAGGAGGGTTTCGATGCGGTCTCCCCCTCTGCTTGTTCGCGACCGAGGAAGAGGAATCGAGAGAAACGGCCTTTCAAACAAAATGCTAAACACAGTTCCATGAAACGATGACGTAACGACACTCTCAGCATTACGCACAAGCGAAAGCCACTGTGGAATGCTCGGATACATAGGGGGAACATGAGCGATGACGGGATATTGAGAGTAGTAACCGGATGAGTAGACGGGCACTATAGACAATCTTCTTGATTGCACATACTCCCTAACCTGATTCCAGTGCATATCCCTACTAAAAGCAATGTTCAGAATGTATGCGAACAGATACGCCTCGGCAGGACAGACATTCCTCTCGTCCATAAACAGGCTCTCGTAATCCGCTGCGGACAAGAGGAGCGTAGGGTCTAAAACGACGTCTGATTCAAATCCGCATCTAGCACATAACCGCTTTACCGAATCCTCTCGCACGCTAATATGATCAAGCTTCGACAACAAGTTGGCAAAGACTGGGACTTCTTTCTCTGTCAACGTTCTCCCTACGCTTGCTGCATAGGAGATCCTTCGTACATCTTTTAATCCAAAATGCAGGAACCACCCCTCCGTATTGGGGTCGTCGCACGGGAAGCCCCAGACCTGATCGCTTCCCACAATATACGCCTCGGCATCTGGCGGATCTCTTCTCAACTCATCTATTGATGAGTAAGTGGGCGGGCACAAGCGTAGGTAGTTCTCTCGAAAAGCGTCAAAGCCTCTGTCAGGATACGCGCTGCGTCTTAGCACACGGATTTTATCCGTTAGGTACCTAAAATCACCAAGTTTTGCGAGCGCTTTAATTGGATGTGAGGCGACGGCAGATATAGTCTTAGATGTAGTGCGGGGAGTATATTGGACATGAAAAGCAGTATGTCCAAGCTTCCTCAGCGCCTCTTCCAGAGCGAAACATTGCAACAACTGGCCATAGTTGGTTTGACTCGAGGAAAAAGATAGTATTGCGACGTTCACTTCTATATCCTTTGTTTCGGCACCTTTATGGGAGGCCGTAACGTCCCTCGCGCCCAGCCTCTATTGTTTCCTTTGGAGTAAATATCGAATAGTATGGATATTCATACCAAGATGCGACATAGCCCCTCTCTTCTACAAAAGAATTCAGAGAGTTACAGGTGATCACAAGAGAGGCCGTCACCATCAAAAGGGTCAGGGTTTCTCTATATCGCGGTGCACTGGCCAAGAGAAGGGGGATGAGGGCGACCTCTATTGTCTGAAATGCAAAGTACAGCCTAGTAGACGCAGAGGGAGAGGCGATAGATAGTAGATAGATTCCAAATCCAATTACGTAAATTTTAAGCAAGAACTCGATTTTTTGTGCATATCTATTGTGTTTGCCAGATGAGGCGGTGAGTGAAAGCGCCGCTATCGAGCCCGCAAAGAATGCACGCCGCAAAGCCGAAACAACAGATATCCCAACCATCGTATCAACCGATGAGTTTGTAAAATAGTAACCAATCGATGGTATATGTTGAGCAATTGAAAGCGCGGTTTCGGAGAAGAGGGGCAGCAGGCCAATAACAAGGCATCCTATGAGCAGGGCTACGTATCCCTTGCTGTTCTTTATGGCCAAAGGGAGTAGGGAAATTAGCAAAACGAACGAACTGCTGTGTATCGACACCAGCGCTGCGCAACCTAGGGAAAAGCGCAAGCGTTTTCCTGACTCCAACATTGGCAAAAGAATCCCAAGATACGTTGCCACAACGACTCCCTGACGTATCCCAGAAAAGAATAAGACTAAATACAAACTTGGATAAGACAGAATTAATGATAGTATCTTGTCTTCTGAATAAGAATTGATGAATCCGTTAAGACAAGCCATCATATAGCATGATATGCAGAAAATAAACAGCTCGAAGGGGATGTTCACTGCCTTCAGGATTAACATCCCGACTTTCCAGCCCACTTCAGAATGTATCTGGTCGGAAAAATACTCTGCTCCATCGAAAATGTTCGTTGGAGCGATGTCGTATAGCCATCTATACATATTATAGTCGGTGCCCTGCCATTCCCTTAGCCCGAGAAACAGGGTCATCGTTATCAGTAACAAGATGTATATTTTCTTATCAGCCCGAGGTCTCAGGAATGCCAGGAGTCGTGCGAGGATTAGTAGTATGAACAGAAGGATGTATGGACTCATGGTGTGTCGTATACGTTCATCTTTTTGTAGATAATTCTTTGCATTGTCTGACGCATTTTAGAAGAGACTCATACGACCATTCAGCTACGTGGCATAGTTGGGGGTTAGCGACTTCTTCGCATGCAGTTCCTTTTCTCACAAGCACTGCAGTACCACAGGCTTGGGCCTCAGCAACAGTCATACTAAATGTTTCTTCGAGGCTTGGATTCACGAACAAATCCGCCGCGCTATATATCTCGGCCAATTCTCTGGCTGAATTTGTACGCTGCAAACAGTGAATCCTGCCTGGCATCCTTCGTCTCTGTCTTGGTGTTATGCCCACCATAACAATTGAATAGCCCTCATCAAGATCTTGGGCTAAGCGAATAAAGTCGTACAACCCCTTTTGTCTTGTCCATGGTGACGCAACGCCGAGGACCATATACGTGCCCTCAATCCCATTTTTCTGCCTAAAGTCTGACTGGGTGAATTTGAACTGACTAGCATCCACCTCGTTAGGCTCCACCCTCACCATATATTTCCGCAGAAAGCTCTCCCTTACTTTATTTTCTAGCCAATGTGAAGGCACCACTAGAGTCATTCGTTCATATGGTACTGAAGTAAATATCCTTCTTTTATCAATATAGTTTTGCCTGTAGCCACTTCGGCAGTATGTTTTTGGGTACTCTTCCAGCTGCGGACAATCGCCTTCCTCTCCACAGCCGCTTTTCCATTGACTGCAGTTCGCTCTGATGAAATGTGCACAGTGCCCAGTAAATGACCAGCAATCATGCAACGTCCAGATAACCTGACATTTTTCCTTCTTTAGCCAGTCAAATAAGATTTCTATATTTATGTAATAGCCGTGAAGGACGTGAAGGTGGACCACGTCTGGCTTAAGGTTATCCAGCCACTGAATCAATTTAACAGTTGCTCTTTTGGAACCAAACCCGACCCTGTCAGTGACTCGAGTGTATAGCGCATGTGTATATACATCCGCCTTAGTGCCTATTTTGTATTCATGCTCATTCGTTGTCTCTCGCCCGCGCGCCCAGCATACATAAGACTCAACCCCTTTGTCAGTCAAGTGCGCGTGCCGTTGGAGCATGAGCCTGCCCGTCGACCCATATGAAAAGGCGTTTATCTGAACGTACTTCATCTCAACCCCAGAGCCCGCCAATCAAGAAAGGTTTCCTTTGTCTTTGACCCCCCATATCGCGGGCGAGTCGTATGGCCGATCCGGGTACGCCCCGTACTCCAGCTTGATGCCGAGCCCGTTATCGCGGATGAACGACTCGACCTCCTCCGCCAGCGACACAGGTCTCCCGGAACAAACGTTGGTTACACCCGTCTCGCTCGAGAGAATCTTGTCCGCGGCAATCTCGCAGAACCTCTCGTATGGCAGAAAGTCATACTTCGGCTTGCCTGAGGTGAAGGGGAATGTTCGCTGCCCGGACTCGGCCGCTCGCACGATCTTGGAGAAGATCGAGTCGCCCCGGCCGTCAGCACTCACGAGGTAGAACCCCCGCATCCAGAGCCCCTCACCACCCGCGGTCTCGCACATGGGCAGGAACAGCTGCCTCAGGGCGTTCTTCGCCACCCCGTACGGCGTGGTCGGACGGCAGGGCGTGCTCGCGTCAACCGCCCCCTCGTGGTAGCCCACCTCGTGCATCGTCCCCATGACGCAGACGCGCGGCACGCCGGCCTCGAGGGCCCTCTGAAGGAAGTGGTAGTGGCCGGGCAGGTCGTCGACGTGCGAGTCGTCGCAGTGGCGGAAGCCGTTGCGCCAGGCAAGGTGAACGAGGACGTCGGCCCCCGCCTCACGCAGGTCACCGACGCTCGCCGAGAAAACGTCGATGACGCTCTCGGAGTATCCGGGCGCCTCCCTGCCCGAGGCGCGCAGCCCCCAGCCGACGACCTCACAGCCGCGGCCGAGCAGCTCGTCGACGACGCCGCTCGCGATGTATCCGTCAGAGCCGGTGACGAGCACCCTCATAAGACCCCCAGTTCCTCGAGAACCCTCCCGACCCAGGAGCGCACGGAGTAGGAGTACCGGACCTCGTCCGGGTAGGGCTCCGGGTCGACCATTGCCGATGAGATGTCCGCCCCGCCGTCATCCACGATGACGTTTCCGAACGGGAAGAAGTCGTAGGCCCTGACCCCGACGTTGGAGGTCACGAGCCTCCTGTTCATACCAACGGACTCGATGGTCCGAATGGTGAGTCCGCGCTGCCCAGCCTGGGGCGAGTCCACCAGGGCGCGCGAGCGCGCGTAGGCGGCGAGCGTCTCCACCCGAGAGAGCGGCCGCGTCGTGAGCTCAACCTCGCGGTACTCCGGCACCTGCGCCCTGCGCAGGGCCGCCACGGAGCGCGACGGGACGTAGTAGTGCTTCAGGACGCGCGCACCGGCGGCCTCGAGTCGGTCGACCATCGACTTGACCCTTAGGAACTTGCTCACCTGGTGGACGCTACCCACGAAGCAGGCGTCGTACTCGTAGGGCTCCCCAGACGGGAACCGGGGCGGGTCGAAGGCGTAGAACAGCGGCAGGAACCCGAAGCCGCGGCGCTCGCAGTCGAGCGGGTCGAACGACAGAACCCTGTCGAACGCCGGCGCGGCGGCGCCGGCGCGCTGGCAGTTCTCGGCGGAGTCCCAGAGGTAGAGCGCCGTCCTCGCCCCCGACTCCTCTCTGAGCCTTATCGTCTGGGGGAGGTCAAAGCACCACGACATGCCGCCGAGGGCGAACACCGCGTCGTAGCGGGTCCCCCGCACCCTGGCGAGGACCGCCTCGAGGTGACGGTCGATGAGGGGCTGCACGAGCCCGTAGGAGACCCTGGCGAGGCTCCTGAAGGCGACGCCGTCGCTCGGGCGGTCGCCCATCAGGTCCACCTCGACTCCCCGGCGGCGCATCTCGGCGGCCACGTCGTCGCGGTAGCCGAAGAACGGCGGGGCGAGCATGAGGACACGCGCGCTCACTGGCCCCTCCCGAGAGCTTTGAAGGTCTTGGCGAACACCTGGAGGTCGAGCGACAAGCTGGCATGGCGCACGTAATAGAGCTCAAGCTCTTGTCGCCGGCCGTTCTGCCAGGTGGCGTCGTTGCGCTCGGTGACCTGCCACCAACCGGTGATGCCGGGCTTGACGCTCAGGAACTCGTCGCGGTTCTCGCCAAACTCGTAGGTCTCGGACTCGGTGACCGGCCGGGGACCAATCACAGAAAGATCCCCCAGCAGCACGTTGAGGAACTGGGGAATCTCGTCGAGTGAGCTGTTGCGCAGGAATCTGCCGACGCGCGTGATGCGGGGGTCGTTGTCGAGCTTCTGCTCCCGCTTCCAAATCTCGAACTGCTCCGGAGTCATGTAGCGCTCAGGGTGCTCGTTGGCATCGGCAACCATCGTGCGAAACTTAAATATGCCGATTTTCCTTCCATGGAGACCAACACGCTCCTGGCGGAATATGGGGCTGCCGGGGGAGTCGATGGCAATGACCGCGCACAGGACGAGCGAGGGAATAAGCCCAACCACGCACGCAGCCCCAGAGAAGACGATGTCGAACGTCCTCTTGATGAAGCGGTAGCCGAGGCCGCCCCTCTTGGGAGCCGCGGCTGTCGCGCCCTTCTCGCTAACTGCGCTTTCTGACGATCTCGAGTCCAACCTTCACTCTCTTGGTTCGGCCGAACATGTGCACTTCCAGCTCGGCGATGCGCCTGTGGCGGTCCACGCGCGCGATCTGCGCCTCGTGCCCGCGCAGCGGACCCTTGGTCACGAGCACGCGGTCGCCCTCGATGACGCCCTCGGACATCGCGACCACGTGGGTCTCGACGTCGGTGAAGGCGTTGAGCCATGCGACCTCGTCGTCCGTCAGGGGAATGAACGAGTCGTCGTTGCCGCCGAGCAGGCGGGTGAACGCGGGCACGCGCGAGAGCCTCTGCGCGAGCGCCGCGGGATCGGTCGTCTGAACAAAGATGTAGCCGGGGAAGAGCACGCCCCGGCAGAGCTTCCATTCGCCGTGGATCTTTCTCATTGCCTCGTAAGCGGGGGTGTAGCAATCCTCGGCCACGTCCGGCAGCAGGCGCAGCACGAGCTGATGCGCGCGCTCCTCCCTGCCGCCCGCGACCTGGATCACGTAGAGAGAGGACTTGGCCATGGCATCACCCTCTTTCGGCAAGGCTTCGCCACAACCGCTCCCGGCAGCAACTGCGACTATTCATTCTCCTGGCGGCCGCGACAACGCGCGCTCAGCGACGATTGCCCGCCGGAAGGATATGTACGCCCCCGCACATGCATGCAGAGACAAGGCTACATTACCGCATTCAGCCAAGTAAATGTTGCGGCAACACGGCCGATTGCGGCATCGCCATGGACTTTGACTAAACACGATGCGCGACGCCCGGGATTTCTGGGAAGTCGGAGGGCCTCTCTCGCCTCCGCTTAGAGAGTCGCGGAAGTCTGTGGGCGCGGCGGCAGACTTCTGTGGTTTCTTGGGCGGCGCACCGCGCAATCCACCGACTTCCGCGAATTCGAGAGCGCCGAGGCGGGCTCTGGACGGAACGCGCCTCAGGCGGCGTATCAGGCAGCGGGATGTCTTGTGGGTTCGGCGAGCGGGCCCGCCGGCTGCTGGGCGCTTGGGTACGATGGTGCCATGGCTGATCACTTCTCTGACAACGCCGCCGGCGCGACACCCGGCAAGGAGGACACCGACGCGCGGTGGGAGCCCATCCCGGACGACGTGTGGGAGCTCAACGAGGCCGTGCCTGAGCCCGAGTCCGACACGGCGGCCGGTCGCGCCGTCGACGAGTGGCTGGAGCCCGCTCCCGGGTCGACCGTCGTGCGCGCGCGGCCCGTTGCGGCGCCGCGAGCCCCAGGGGACACGGCGTCCGCGCCGCGCGTTGCCGCGCCGTCAGCGGGCGAGGCGCCGGCGGGAGGTTCGTGGCGGCCCGATGACGCCGGAGCGGGCGCGGGGCCCGCGGGCGGAGGCACTTCTGGCCCTGACCGACCGCGTCACGAGCACGGGCGCCGACCGGCGCGGCACGGGTGCCTCTCCGCGCTGCTGTGGTTGGTCATGGCAGGCGTCCTGGCCGTGATGGCGCTGCGTTGCCTGCCGTCTGACATGGCCAACGGGCGCCTGGTGCCCGAGGTGGTCTCGTTCGTGCCGTGGCTCTTCGCGCCAATCGTGGTGTGCGGCGTGCTGGCCATGCTGTGGCGGCGCCGGCTGCTGACGGTGGTGAGCGTGGCCGCGCTGGTCGTGATGCTCTGGTGGCACCACGGCTACCTGCTTCCCGGCGCGCGCGTCTCCGGCGCCGCGGGCTCGGCCGTTGCGACAGGAGCCAGCACCTCCGACAACGTGGCGCGCATCATGACGCTCAACACCAGGAACGGCGGCGCGTCCGCGCAGGAGGTCGTGAACCTGGTGCGCGAGAAGAACGTCGAGATCCTGTGCCTGCAGGAGCTGTCCGACGAGTTCGTCGCCGAGCTGGCGGCGGCCGGGATCTACGACGTGCTGCCCTACTACGTAATCTCGGACGCGGCCTCGGAGGTGAGCAACGGCGGGCGCAACGGCATCTGGACGATGGCGCCGATGAGCAACGTCAGCGGGAACCTGCTACCCATAGAGACGAGCTCCATGCCCGCGGGGACCGTGCAGATTGGCGACCGCGCGGTGCGCGTGGTGAGTGTGCACCCCAACTCGCCGGTGCGCGGGGCGCAGGATCTGTGGGACGAGGGTCTCTCGGTGATCGGGTCGCTCTCTGACTACGACCACACCTATCTGGTGATGGGCGACTTCAACTCCACGTGGGATCACGCGCGCTTCCGCGAGCTGCTGGGGACGAGCTTCGTGGACGCCGGCGAGCAGGCCGGCGAGGGGTTCCACATGACGTACCCGTCCGGGTCCGTGGCCGGCATGACGCTGCCGTCTTTGGTGGAGATCGACCACATCGTGTACGCGCGCGACTCCGGGCTCACCGTGAGCGGGCTCGAGGCCGTCGCAGTGAGCGGGACGGACCACCGGGCGCTGCTGGGAACGCTCGAGGCGGACTAGGGCCGCCGTGCGTGACGGCGACGCCCGAGGTGCGTCATCCGGACGATTTGAGGCCTCAGAGTGTCAGCTTGGCGCATATCCATCCTTAGTAGACGCCCCATTCTCGTTGTCACAGGCGCTATCGTTTTGCCACGTAGTATGTCGACCGCGTCTTCCCGTGCCTCTCAAGCTTGTTCTCTTTGACCAACTTGACGAGTACGGCGTATGCCGTGGGGGCATCAACGTGCAGGAGGTTGCACACATCCGAGTTGGTAACCCGCTCGCTTTTCTCGGCAAGCTTAAGAACAAGTTCCTCGTGGCGCAGCCGGTCTATATCTGTCTGACGAACATATTCCGCGCCTTTGTTTGCCGCACTGTGGACCCTTGCGCTAAGCGTATAGGTTCGTCCCCTTCCCTGGCCGCTCGCTTCGACAAGCCCCGCCTCGGTCAACGCTTCAAGCGTCTGCCTGAGGCGCGAGGCCTGTAGGTCAATCTCACCCTCAAGAACATCGGCTGACGCACGACGCACCCGCTTAAGACAATCCAGAACCAACAATGCCTGAAGCGACAACTGCTTGCCCGTACGCTCCCTCTCCTCCACGATGAGGCGTGCGAAGGACTCGTCCGGCTCGCTGCGAGCAATGAAGAGCCGAACCTGTCGCGCATTGGATTCCGAATAGTCTGGCAGTGGACGCCCGTATGAGAGCGACCCCTGATATATTCTGTCGACCCCGCGCCCCGTGCGCTCGGCAAGCCCAACGCGCTTAAGGGCGTCCATGAGGCAGGGGTTTCTCCCCCCGGGCTCTGCCGTCAGCAGGTTCTTCACGGTAATGCCCTCGATGAAGCCACCAGGGTTCGTTATCGCGAAGCCCCCGTCGTCAATCAGCACCCGAACCCTACCGAGCATTGAGTAGTCCCTGTGTCCAAAGGCGTTGACCACTGCCTCCCTGATAGCCCGGCGATCGAACGCCGGAACGGGGTCGTTGAAAAGGCCGCCGAACGACACCTCCGTCACGGGGTTCCACGGCTCAATGGCTGCGACCATTTGCTCAATCGTCGTGAGAAGCGGCGTGTCATACGTTGCGTTCACGCGAATGTCGGTGCCCTCGAGCACCTGAAATGCGGCTCCAGCGGTTGGGGCAAGCCTCGCCAGCGATCCCGCCCTCCCGACTAGCAGCAGGCCCGCTAATGTGGGCACCTCAACCTCGGAGATGGTTGTTGTGAGGCGGAGGGCTCTTCTGAGTTCCTCGTCAGACAGCTCCAGCAAGCTTTTGTCCCCGCTTCTGGAGTCCTCGACAATTCGTCGCAGGTGGATGAGTTCCATTGGGTCAAGGTCGTCAACGGACGCATCGGGCATCGCTTGAGCCGTAAGATCAAGACGGCCGAGATCTGATAAACGCGTTGTTATCTCAAATGGGTACAGGGGAACCGACGCGGGCTTCCCATCAGTCTTGAGCCTGCGCCTGAGCATTTTTCCGGATGACGTTGCGATAATGCTGGCGGATTGAGGAACCTCAAGATGGAGAACGGGGAGCCCCTCGAGCTCGATGACCTCAGAGCGAACTGACACGGGAGGGACCGTCTTGTTGGCAACCACAGCCGCCATCTGAATAGCGTCTCTGTGTTGCGGCTGTGCCCCCGTTACCTCGCCGTTGTCTTCTATTCCGACATAAAGATCTCCGCCATCGGTATTCGAGAGGGCAACAACCTCTTCTGCTATCACATTCTCCGAAAGCGTTTTTCTATCGCTCTTGAATTCGATTGAAAGGGACTCGGTCCAAGGCGCTGCCATCGCATAGTCCTTTCTCCGGTTTCCGAAAGAATACCAGAGATTCCGAATCATTCGGAATCTCTCGGAATTAATTCGGAATCTCTGTAGGAAATGAGCGATTGCAGCAGATTGACTGTCGTCGCAACAATGGGACAGAGCAGTACGGAACCATTGGAAAGCCACGCGTCCGTGTGGCGTGAGTACCCCCGTTGCTACTCCTTGCTGGCCTTGTCGAACTCGCTCTTGAAGTCGCCGAACATCTTGCCGAAGGAGCTGAGCTGCTTGCCCGCCGCGCGCGCGACCTTGTCGCCGGTGGTGGCGGGCTTCTTCTTGGCAGCGGGCTTGGCCGCGGGCGTCTTGGCGGCCGGCTTCTGGGCCTGCTTGGGCGCCGGCGCGTAGGTCTTGGGCGCGGGGCGCGCCGGGGCCGCCTCGGGATCGACGCTCTTCTCGGCGAGGCGCTCGACGGGCTTCTCCACGCGCACGTCGGCAGCCGGGACGGCGGGCGCGGACGCCACGGGCTCATCGTCGTCAGCGGCGGCGTCGGCGACGGCGCGCTTGGCCTTGCCGAGCGCCTTCCCGAGCGCGAACGAGCCCTTGTCCACGGCCTTTCCGGCCGCGGCGCCGACCTGCTTGCCCACCTTGCTGGCGCCCGCCTTGGCACGCGCGTAGCCCTCGCCCGCCGCGCCGGCCAGCCCGCCGTCGAGCTCGACCGCCCGGTCGCCGGGGTCGATGACCATGCAGCCGTTTGAGTAGCCGCACACCATGTCAGGCGTGATGACGAAGGAGCCGATGAGGGCGCGCGCCATGCCGCCGTCAGTGGTGAGGAAGCGCGTCACGCGCCCGGTCCTCTCGTCGACCTCGGCGTCCGAGACGTAGCCGAGGGACTTGCCGCTCGTGGTGCGGGCGTCCATGCCCGACCAGATGATGCAGGCGTCCCAGTTGAGGCCGAGGCGCTTGATCGCACGGTCGTCAAGCGGCGCCTCGGCGTCGCTCACTAGCAGGGAGCCGTCGTCGGCGACTGCGAACGAGTCCCAGGCGAGAAACGCGTCGGCGCGCTTGACCATCCCGACGACGTCGGGCCGCTTGACCATCAGGCCGGCGACCCGCCTGCCGTCGGGGTAGAAGACGGCGTTGTGAACCTTGCCGAGCTTCTGGTACTTCTCGGTCGTGGTTCCGTCCTTGGCCGTCTTCGTCTTCTTGTGTACGAGGACCTTGCGCCCCGTGAGCTCGGCGACTCTGAGCACGCCGTGGCCCTTACGCCTCGGGCGTCGAGGCCTCTTCGTCGACGACCTCGACGTGAACGGCCTCGGCCTCCTTGGAGGCGGACGGTGCGGGGTCGCTCATGGCCGTGACGCGGTCCGCGACGGCATTGGCGGCATCCTTGACCTGATCGGACGCGTTCGAGACCGCCTCGGAGAGGGAGTCACGCAGCTGGTCCATGCGCTCGCGCGCGAGGTCGACCTTGGCGCGGAGCTCGTCGGTCTTGGCGTCGACGACGGGTCGCACGCCGCTGAACTTGTCGTTCACGACGCCGGCGCCGCGCTCGTAAGTGTCGACGGCGGAGTCCCAGGCGTCGTTCATGGCGTCAGCGGCCATCGCGCGGGTCTCGGCGCCGGAACGCGGGGCGAGCATGATGCCCGCGACCACGCCGGCGGCGGCGCCGACGATGCTGCCGAAGATAAAGCCGACCGTCTTCTTGTTCATGGGAACCTCCTGTCAATGCGGACAATGTGAGGCGCGAAGAGCGCCGGCTAGCTAACGCACGAGGTGCGGGCGCGGGATGTCGTTGCGGTCCCAGGGTCCGGGCGCGGGGGGCTCGGGGGCATCCTCGGTGACCTCAGACGCCTCGGGGCGCGGAGCGCCCTCCTCCGATATGGGCTTCTCCGATGCCGGCGGGAGGTCGGAGGCCTCTGCCTCCTGCTCGGGCTCCGGCGCGGCAACGGGAGCGGGAGCGACCTCGTCGGGGACGAACTCGAGGGGGAGCTGCTCGGCAGGCTGCTCGTCGACGACGGGCTCTGGCTCGGAATCGGGCTCGACATCCTCCGCGGTCGTCTCCGGCTCGGCCTCGGGCGCGGCGTCCTTCTCGCCCGCCGGGTCGCCGAGGCTCTGGACGAGCGCGACCAGCCCGCCGACGGTAGCCTCGACGTCGGGCTGCGGCTCGCCGCCGCCCGAGTAGGCCCACTGGAGAATCCAGGCGGCGCTCGAGAGCGCGCCGGCGACGAGCACGTCATCAGGGCAGGCGAGCGTAATCTCGTAGGCGCGCTCCCCCACCTGGCGGGTCTGGCCGCTCGTGATGTCACCGGCGACGTCGGTCTGCGCCAGGAGCTCAACGGTCACGTGCTCCAGAAGGTGCGCGGTCTCGGTGTCGCCCGCGACCTCGCCAAAGCGCGAGGAGGCGTCCCCCAGGCAGACGTGGTTGGCGAGGCCGGGCATGAGCGCCATGACGCGCCCGGTGGCCTCGGGGTCGTCGGAGGTCATGAGCGGGCCGCTCGGGGCGACCTCGACCTCGGCAACGAGTGCGCGCGGGCCAACCGTGACCCGCCTGATATCGAACAGCTGAGCCATCCCAGCTCCCTCTCGCTCCGGACCCGCGCGCGGCGGGTTACGGCCTTCCGTACATTGTAGTGAAACTCGCGTGTCGGGGACTAATCCTTCGCCGAGTCGGCGCCCTTCTCCCCGTCAGCGTTCTGCCCCTCGTCCTCGGCGGGCGGCTCGGGGGCCACGACGCGCAGCATGGAGACGCGCCGGCCGCGCATGGACTGCACGCGGAACTGGTAGCCGTCCTTCTCGACGACGTCCCCGGGGTGCGGCAGCTTGTCGGCGAGGTCGGTGACGAAGCCGGCAACGGTCTCGTACTCCTCGCTGTCCTCGACGGGCCAGCCCAGATCGATGGCGTCGTCGAGCGAGAAGCGGCCGTCCACCAGCCACTCGCGGTCGGAGAGCTTGGTGAGGTATTTGTTGTCGGGGTCGAACTCGTCCTCGATCTCGCCAACAACCTCCTCCACGATATCCTCGACGGTGATGACGCCCGCCGTGCCGCCGTACTCGTCCACCACGATGACCATCTGGTCGTGGCTGGACTGCATCTCAGAGAGCAGCGGGATGATGTCCTTGGTGTCGGGCACGAAGTCGGCCGAGCGCACGTGCGCCGAGACGGGGTCCGAGGCGCGGCCCTCGTCGAGGATCGGACTGATGATGTCCTTGATGTGCGCGATGCCGACGATGCGATCCACGGACTCGTGGTAGATGGGGATGCGCGAGTAGCCGGTGCGGCGCATGACGGCAAGGACCTCGGAGAGCGTGGCGGTGTCCTCGATGGCGGTCATGTCCACGCGCGGGACCATGACCTCGCGCGCGATGGTGTCGCCCATGTCGATGACCTCGTGAATCATGGACTTCTCCTGGTCGGAGAGCTCGTCCGCGTCGGTCACCATGTACTTGATCTCCTCCTCGGAGACGCTGTCGCGCTCGTCGGCGGACTTGATGCCCAGGAGCGCGGAGAGGCCGTTGGCGGATGCGGCGGTCAACCACACCAGCGGGCGCGCGACGTGCATGAACGCGCGGATGGGACCCACCACGGACTTGGCCACGGACTCGGAGTCGGCGAGGGCGATGCGCTTGGGGACGAGCTCGCCGACGACAATCGAGAGGTAGGAGACGGCGAGGGTGATCAGGATGGGGGCGAGCGGCTCGGCGATGAGCGCGGGCATGCCGAGGCTCTCGAACCAGCTGCCCAGCGGGTCGGAGAGGCTGGTGCTCGCGAACGCGGAGGACGCGAAGCCGACGAGCGTGATGGCGACCTGAATGGTCGCGAGGAACTGCTCGGAGTTGGAGGCCAGGTCGAGCGCGGCACGCGCCTTGCGGTCACCGTCCTCCGCCTCCGGCTCGAGAAGCGCCCGCTTTGCGCTCACGACCGCAAGCTCGGACATGGAGAAGAATCCGTTAGCGAGCGTGAGCAGGAAGGTGACCACAATACTTATCGCTACGTCCATGCGCCTGTGCGCAACCTCCTTGGTCGAGGGTCAGATGCGTGCCGTCGGCAGGGACGTTGGCGCCACCGGCACAGTCAGATAATTCTAGCAGGTCGTCAGCGTGCGGACGGCACGAGAACGCATGCCGAGTGCGGCACCCGCGCAATTCGCCCATTCGTTACACAATTTGAGCTTCCAAGGCGCAAAACGTCAGCTTCTTACACGGGGTTTTGACGACACCTTGAGTAGACCACGTATACTTAAAAATATAATCACTCATTCTACCTGCGAATATATGATACTTACCATTAAGGAAGGTCTTTCGATACTGGAGGCTCCGCTCAAACCCTGTGTAAGAAAACACGGTATTGCGCATTCGCGGTCCATTTTGCGTAACGAACAGCCAAATTGCACACCCTAGCCATCTCGCGGCACTTTTGAAATCAGACGACCCTATCCCACGCCGTTGTTAAGGTGCAGCAAGGCCGCCTCGGTGAGTTCCGGACCAAAGAGCCGAGCCCTGAGCGCGTGCCGGGCGGAAAGCATTCGCTCGCTCGGCGCCCGGCGTTTGATGCCCAAACTTTGTTCGAGGTCCTCGAGGAACTGATCGAGCTCGGCGTCGCTACCCAAGATTCCACGGGTGAGCGTAAGGTAGTCCAACCCCTCTTGTTTGTAGGCACGACGCTTCCGCTCGTCGCGAGCACGGGCCTCCGGACTCTGGTGCCACCGCGTGCTGTCGTACTCGACCACCGTGCCGCATGGCCAGCTGAAATCCGGAATTATTCGCCTCTGCCCTATCGTTGCGGCCAGTGACCTGGGAAGGGAGATTGGCGCGTTCAGGGAGAAGCCTCTCATCAGCGCCCCTCCGCGCACACGGGACAAAGAGAGCATGATGCCTATGTCCGACTCGCGCACCGAGCGGGAGCCGGGCACCACCAGGTCGAGGGCGTCGAGCACGCGGTCGGCGCACCTCACGCCCAGCGCAGCAGCGTCCGCGGCATACCCTCGCAGCTCCTCGAGACTCGTCAGCGGCTCCAGGTCGCCGACGGTGCCCGACGCTGACCCGGGCACGACTGCGTAGCTCCCGACCAACTCGTAGGCAAGCTCCGCGAGCTCCACCACGTCCGTCGAGGCGCCGAGCTGAGCAAGCGCGAGCGGCGCGCGACACACCCACAGCCCGTCCCCGACACTGACGAGATGCTGGTCAGCAATCGGGCCCCGCCATATGTGGTCGGCAATCAACTTGTTGTTGTGCCGCGGGCCACTTCCTGCGCGCACGACGTCGAGCGGCCCATCGCACGAGCACACTTCGATCCCCCTGCGCGCTCGCTCCGACAGCGTGAGCCGTCGCGTGCCGTACACGCGCCCGCCGGCGTCATCCCCCGCGGGCTCCGGCGTCGCACCGACGCGGGCGCGGCGCCAGAACGCGAGGGCTGACTCGTACCCGATCACCAAATCACGCTCGCCCATGACCAGCTCCTTCCGTTGGGAGCAGAGCGTAGCCCTCTGCCATCCCTCGTGCGACGGCAGCGCGCGCAATCGGCGAGCGGTCGGATCGGGTCCGGAAGCCAGCGGCGAGCCTCGTGCAAGTTACAGAAAAACGCCAGCGCGCGGAGGGTCGCCCCGCACGCCGGCGTCACAATTCGCAACGAAGCCGTCGGCCCCGCTACTTCCCCGCCTCCACGAGGTGCGCCACGAGATCGCGCGCCTCGGTGAGCTGCTCCTCGCTCGGGACGAAGTTCACCGCAAACGTCTTCTCGGGCATCTGGAAGCCCATCGCCTCGAGCTCCTTGGCCACGTTGTTGGGGCCCGCCGGCGCCCAGCCGTAGCTGCCGAACGCGAGGCCGATGCGGTTGTCGTTCTTGGGCGAGAGCCCCTTCATGTACGTGAGCAGGCTCGAGATCGTGGGCAGCATCTGGCTGTTGAGCGTCGGCGAGCCCACGCAGACGTAGCGGCAGTCCAGGAAGACCTCCATGATGTTGGAGATGTGGTTCTCCTTGATGTCCATGAGCTGCGCGGGGATGCCGGCGGCCAGGAAGCCGTCGACCAGCGCGCGGGCGATCTCCTCGGTGGAGTGCCACATCGAGTCGTACGCCACCAGGGCGCGCTCGCGCACCTCGCCGGAGACGAAGCCCTCGTACGCCCTCAGGATGTCCTCCACGTGGCTGCGCCAGATCACGCCGTGCGCCGGGCAGATCAGCTCGATTGCGTCGGCACCCAGCCCGCGCACGGCCTTGACCGCCGCCGCGGCCTGCGCGCGATAGGGCTGCACGATGTTGGCGTAGTACTTGCGCGCCTGGTGCATGACCTCGCACATGTCGTTCTCGTCGTCGAAGCGTGCCGAGCTGGCGAAGTGCTGGCCGAAGGCGTCGTTGGAGAAGAGAATCTTGTCGTAGGCGTCGTAGGTGACCATGTTGTCGGGCCAGTGGACCATCGGCGTCTGCACGAAGGCCAGCGTGCGCTTGCCGATGCAGAGCGTGTCGCCGGTCTTGACGCCGTGGTAGCCCAGGTCGCCGTAGTGGGCGATCATGTTCTTGACGCCCTGCGGCGCGGAGCAGTAGATCTCGCAGTTGGGCGCGAGCTCGTGGATGCGCGGCGTGCAACCGGAGTGGTCCATCTCCACGTGGTTGGCGATGAGAACGTCGATCTTCGACGGGTCGATCACCGAGGAGATGCGCTGCACCAGCTCGTCGGCGAAGGTCACCTTGGCGGTGTCAATCAGCGTGACCTTCTCGTCGAGGATGAGGTAGGCGTTGTACGTGATGCCGTCCTCGGTGGTGTAGCCGTGGAACTCGCGCGCGTTCCAGTCGAGCGCGCCGACCCAGTAGACGTCCGGCTTGATCTGAACTGCAGAGAGCATGGCCCCTCCCTTGATGCGGGCTGTTTGCGGCTGGTCAACTCGCAGTCAGCATAGCACGGCACGGCGAGAAGGACGGGCGGCCGGCCCGGATGGACCGACCGCCCGCCTGGGGGTCAGATGTGGAAAAGGGACTGTCCCTTTTCCACATTACTTCTCGCCGGCGGCGCGGCGGGCGGCGTACTCGTCGGCCAGCCGCTGCTGGATTTCGTGCGGGACCTGCTCGTAGCCGGAGAGCTCCATCTCGAACTCGCCGGTGCCGCGCGAGAGCGAGCGCAGGCGCGTGGCGTAGTCGGTGACCTCGGCGTACGGAATCGTAGCCACGACGGTGGTCTCGCCGGCGGCGGCGCCGGTGCCGGCCTCCATGCCCTCCACGCGGCCGCGGCTCGCCGAGACGTCGCCCATCACGGAGCCGGCGTAGCTCTCGGGCACGGTGATGCGCAGGTGCGCCATGGGCTCCAGCAGCACGGGCTCGGCCTGCGCGACGGCCTTCTGGAAGCCGATGCGCGCGGCGGTCTTGAACGCCATCTCGTTGGAGTCGACGGGGTGGTAGCTGCCGTCGTAGACGGCGACCTTGACGTCGATCATCGGGTAGCCCGCCAGCACGCCGTCGCGCATGGTCTCCTGGACGCCCTTGTCGATGGCCGGGATGAAGCCGCGCGGGATGTGGCCGCCCACGACCTCGTCCACGAACTCGTAGCCGGCGCCCGGGTTGGGCTCGATGCGCAGCCAGCAGTCGCCGTACTGGCCGGCGCCGCCGGTCTGCTTCTTGTGGCGGCCCTGGGCGGACGCCACGCGGCGGATGGTCTCGCGGTACGGGATCTTGAGCGCCACGGTGTGCGCGGTGATGCCCGCGCGGTCCTCGAGCCGGTCGAGCAGCACGCTGACCTGCGCCTCGCCGATGGCCGAGATGACGGTCTGGCCGGTGTCCTCGTCGCGCTCGACCTTGAGTGTGGGGTCGGCGTCCGCGCTCTTCTCGAGGAAGGCATAGAGCTTGCCCTCGGTGCCGCGCTTGTCGGGCTCGATGGCAATGCGGTACAGCGAGTTGGGGAAGCGGAACTCGGCCGCCTCGACCTTGCCGGTCACGGACAGCGTGTCTCCGGTCATGGCCTCGAGCTTGGGCACCACCACGATGTCGCCGGCCGCCGCGCTCTGCACGTCGGTGGTCTCGCGGCCGCACATCTGGTAGAGGTGGCCCAGGCGCTCGGTCTTGCGCGTGCGCGCGTTGGTGAGCTCGATGCCCGGCGTGATGGTGCCGGCGAGCACCTTGAGGAACGACAGCCGCCCGTTCTGCGGATCGTTGAGCGACTTGAAGGCAAAGACCACGGGGCGCTCGTCGTCCTCGGAGATGTCGAGCTGCTCGCCGTTGACCAGCGGGATGCGGCCGAAGTCCGCCATCGTGGGGAACCACTCGACCACGGCGTCCATGAACGAGACGACGCCCTCCTCGCGCACGCAGCTGCCCGAGAAGACCGGCACGAAGACGCGGTCGCGGACGGCCTTGGCGAGAAGCCCCTCGAGCTCCTCCTGGGTGACCTCCTCGCCCTCGAGGTACTTCATCATGATCTCGTCGTCGGCCTCGACGACGAGCTCGGTGAGCTGCGAGCGGGCGGCCTCCGCCGCGGAGGCGTACTCGGCGGGCACGCCGGTGACCACGGGCTTGCCGTTCTCGAGGTGGCGGGCCTTCATGTGCACGACGTCGATGACGCCCGAGAAGGCCTCGCCGGAGCCCATGGGGATGGTCACGGCGCCGAGGTTGGTGCCAAAGCGCTCCTGCAGCGTGGCGAAGGCGACGTCGTAGTCCGCGTCCGGGCGGTCGAGGCGGTTGATGAACAGGGCGCGCGCGAGGGAGAGGTCCTCGGCCGCGTACCACAGGCGCGTGGTGACGGTGCCGGGCCCGGAGGCCGCGTCCACGACGAACGCGGCGGTCTCGCAGGCGCTCATCGCGGCGTAGGCGTCGCCGACGAAGTCGGGGTAGCAGGGGGCGTCGAGCACGTTGATGCGGGTGCCCTCCCACGTGATCGGCGCGATGGCGGTGGAGATCGAGAAGCCGCGCTCCCCCTCCTCGCCGTCATAGTCCAGCGTGGGCTTGGTGCCGGCGTGGCCCCCCAGGCGGGTGGTGCGGCCCGTCAGGTGGAGCATGGCCTCGGCCAGCATGGTCTTGCCCACGCCGCCTTGGCCCACAAGGACCACGTTCTTGACCTTCTCGCTTCCCTTTGCAGCCATGATGCCTCCCTCGAACGGGGTGTGTGCACGATGGCCCCACCTTAGTCGTGCGCGGGGGAGGCGGCGCGCACGTATCGGGCAGCGGGCGAGAAGAGCGGCGAAGGCGGGCGGGCACCGGGCGGCGCGGGCGGCGGGGCGCCCGCCCTCACAGCGCGGCGAGAAGGGCGCGCACCTCGCGCAGGTCGCCGCAGATGGCGCGGCAGCGGGCGCGCAGCCCCTCGTCGGGCTGGATCAGGTCGGGGACCATGATGGTCACGAACCCGCCCGCAGAGGCGGCCCGCACCCCGGAGGGGCTGTCCTCCAGCACGATCGACGCGGACGGATCGGCACCGAGCGAGGCCGCAGCCGCGAGGAAGATGTCGGGGGCGGGCTTGGAGGGGTGCCCGTCGTCACCGGTCACGATGACCGAGAAGCGCTTGCGCACGCCCCCGTGCGCGAGGTTGGCCTCGACCACGCGGCGCGCGCTCGACGAGGCGACCGCGCAGGGAACGCCCTGGTCGGCAAGCCAGTCGAGAAGCTCGTCGAGGCCGGGCTTCTTGGGCGCTCCGCCGGCAACGAAGAGCTCGGCCCCGATCTCGTAGTGGTCGTCCACGGCGCGAAGGGCGTCGGGGTTGCCGGGGAAGGCCTCCTCGACGAGCGCCATCACGCGCTCGCGCGCGGCCCCGACGCACGACTCCACGAGACCGTCGGGCACCGTGAGGCCGTAGCGGGCGAAGGCGGGCGGCCAGGACGAGGCCCACACCGGCTCGGTGTCGAACATCAGGCCATCCATGTCGAAGACGACGGCTTCCGGACGCATGGATCGAGCCTCCTCTCTGCCGCGCGCGACGACGGGGGGCGAGCTCACGCGCCCGTCCGACGGACCCTAGACGGGCAGGGAGTCGGAGTCCACCGTCTGGTACTCGGCGAGGTCCCCGGGGAAGCGCGCGAGCAGATACTCGAAGGGTCGACCGTCGTCGAGGTAGCCGACCTGCTCGATCTCGAGCAGGGGGCTGCCGGCGGTCACGCCCAGAATCTCGCACTCCCGCTCGTTGGCCGTCACCGCGCGCAGCGTCTTGTGATAGCTGTCAGGAGTAACCTCGTAGTTCTCGGCGATCCAGGGGCGCACGCTCGTCTCGGCCGCCGTGAGGCGGATGTCGCGGAATATCTCCACCGGATAGTAGAGGTACTGCATGTCGAGAGGCGCGCCCTCGTGCAGGTGCGAGCGCTCGATGTAGAAGGCGAAGCTGTACTCGTGCAGGCCCAGCTCGCGACGGACGTGCTCGTCGGGCTTGAGCACCGTGAACTCGTGCACGTCGCACGTGGGGTTCTCGGCGAGGTCGCGGTCGATGTCGTCGGAGAGCGAGACCGTGTTGAGCGACTTGCCCAGCGAGGGCGTGGCGACCTTCTTGACGTAGACGCCCGAGCCGCGCTTGCGCGACACGAGCCCGCGCTTCTCGAGGTCATCCATAGCCTGCTCGATGGTGGTGCGGCTCACGTGATACTTCTTGGTGAGCTCCACCACGGTGGGGAGCTGGTCGAACGGCCTGAGCTCACCCGTCCTGATCGACTCCTCGATCTCCCGCACAATGGCCTTGTACTTCGGCACGTACCCTTCCTCTGACACGACAACGCGCTCGACTCTTCCCGCAAGCGGCCCTCGGCGGGCCCCGGGCGCTCCGGGACCCACCATGGGCCACTCGATGAGGATGTCTTCAAGCGTCTGAACTCGTGACAAAGGATATCAAATCCCTAGGGGACTAGACGAGAGCCCTTACCTTGTCCATGAGGGTGACAACGTCCTCGGGGCGCGTGTTGCCCGTGGCCTTGTCAACGATCGAGCTGTAGACGTGCGGGATCACCTTCGGCACGCCCGCGTCGAGGATGATGCGCATGATCTCGTCGAAGTTCTCGATCGTGATGCCGCCCGTGGGCTCGAGGATGAAGTCGTGGCGCGCGCACGCCTCGGCGACGGCCTTGAGCTCGTCGGCGACCTTCAGGCCGCCCATCGGGAAGAACTTGAGCGAGTCGGCGCCCATCTCCTTGGCCATGGCGACGACGGTGTCGGCGTCGACGAGCGCGGGCTTCTCGCACTCCTTGGACAGCGGGCCCGTGGAGATCTTGACGAGACCGGGCGTCCCGGACGGGGCGACCATGGCGTTGACGTGGCACTCGGCCCCGTCGAGGTTGGCGCGCGTCCAGCCCACGGCGCAGAACGCCTGGTTGAAGTGGTTCGCCTTGACGTACTTGGCCACCTCGGCCACGGCGCGCCACTGGTTGGGGTTGCCGCCGCCCAGACCGACGGAGAGGTTGCCCTCGAGGACCTCCATGTAGCGCCGCGCGTCCTCGACGTAGGCCTCGACCGTGGGGTAGTCGGCGGTGAGCACGCCCACCTCGACGTGGCCCTCGGCGGCCTCGTACACCTCGCGCGCGTTGTCGAGCGATCCGCCGAGGACGTTCAGGCAGACGCGGTCGTTGTAGTAGTTGATCGGCATGGCTATACCTCCATTATCTCGCGAAGTCTCTTGACGATGAGCTCGGGGTCGCCCTCGCCCAGTGGCCGCGGGTCGAAGTCGATCTTCCCGAGGTTGAGGAACTCGGTGCGGGCCCAGACGATCGGGTCCCCGGAGCGCAGCCGCTCGTTCACGGCTCCCATGGTCAGCTCCGGGCGCTGCGTGCCGTCGAACTCGACGCGGCAGCGGAAGATCGCGCGGCCCGCCTCGTCCTGGATCTTCTGGGCGCGCAGGCCGTCGATCTCGCCGATCCTCTCGACGAGATAGTCGACCTTGGCGACGTTCTCCCTGACCTCGGCCTCGTGGTCGCGCTCGTCGTACTGGTCCAGCGCGGCGAGAAGCCCCATGATCTGCTCCTTGCCGACCTTCATGGCGCGGCCGATGCCCTTGTACTGGGGCTGGACGTACTGGACGTAGGCGCGCTTGCCCGTGACGAACCCGGAGGTCGTGGCCTCGAGCGCCTTGGCGCCGGAGTAGCACACGATGTCGGCGCCGAGCGCCACGTACTTGCGGAAGTCCTCCTCCGCGGCGCAGTCCATCATGAACGGCAGGCCGTGTGCGTGGGCGATGTCGCGCATGGTCTCGATGTCGACCATGCCCTTCTGGACGCAGTGGTGGCTCTTGACGTAGAGCAGGGCGACCGTCCTGTCGGTGATCGCCTCCTCGATGTCCTCGGGGTGCACCTCGTTGGCCTGGCCCACCTCGACGGGAACGCCGCCGCCCAGGCGGATCATCGAGGGGATCGGGGCGCCGTAGTTGATGGAGTGGCCCTTCTGCAGGACCACCTCATTGGCGAGGCCCGTGGGGTCGGGCAGGCGCATCATGTCGGTGTAGCGCCCCTTGGTGACGAGTCCCGCCACGGTCAGCGCGATGGCCGCCGACGCGCAGGGGGCCACGCAGCTCATCTCGGCGCCGGTGTGCTCGGAGATGATCTCACCGGCGCGCGTCATGAGGTCCTCGATCACCACGTAGGACTGGCCGCCCGCCACGGCGGCCCGCGCCACGCGGTCGCTGAAGGTCGAGACGCCGAGCACGGTGACGCGGCCCGAGGCGTTGATGACCCTCTTGAGACCGATGTCCTGATAGACGCTCAATGGTTCCTCCCTCTTGAGAAAGACGCTGGGCACGCGGCGCAAGGGTGCCGCGTGCCCAGCACGACCGAACCAGTGACTAGAGAATGCCGAGCACGGCGCAGACGACGCTGATGACGACGATCGAGATCAGGATGACGTTGTAGCGCGGGCCCTTCTTCATCATGTAGAAGTAGATGGCGAAGACGGCCACGAGCGGCAGGATGCCGGGGGCGATGCTGTCGAGGATCGACTGCACGCCGATGACGTTGCCCGCGCCGAGCGTGAACTCGAGCGGCGAGGAGATCGTGATGTAGGAGCTGGAGAGGGCACCCATCATGATCAGGCCGAGCACGTTAGCGGCGAAGATGATCGACTGCATGACGCCGGACTTGAGCAGGCCGGTGATGGACTCACGGCCGAGCGAGTAGCCGCGCTGCGTCATGAAGTACTGGATGATGATCGAGATGCCGGGCCACAGGATCAGCGGGGCGATGCCGCCGAGGGCGCTGCCCTGCTCGGCGAACGGGATGAAGATGCCGTAGATGACGGGCATGACCACGGCCCAGACGATGGCGTCGCCCATGCCGGCAATCGGGCCCATGAGGCCGGTCTTGATGGAGGTGATGGCCGAGCCGGGCAGGTTGCCATCGATGGCCTTCTCCTCCTCCATGGCGATGGTGATTCCCTGGATGATGCCGCCGAGCGAGCCCTCGGTGTTGAAGAAGGCGAGGTGGCGCTTGAGGGCCTCGGACAGGTCCTCCTTGGCCGGGTAGAGCTTCTTGAGGATCGGCGACATCGAGGCGCAGAACACCAGGCTCTGGAGGCGCTCGTAGGAGTTGGACTCCTCGCAGCCGAAGTAGTAGAGCCAGAAGGCCTTGGTGACGTCCTTCTTGGTGATGAGCCCGCTCTTCTCGGCGTCCTTGAGGGTCTTGGCCTCGGCGTCGGCGGCGGCGCTCGCCTCAGGCGAGGCAGCAGGCGCGGCGGAGGCGCTGGCGGTGTCCGGGAACATGATCATGCGCAGCACGAGAGCGATGATCAGGCCGAAGATGGCCATGCCCATGACCGGGATCTGCAGGTACGCCACGGCGAAGTAGCCGAGGAAGAAGAAGGGGATGAGCTCCTTCTTGCCGATGACCATGATCGTGAGCGCGAAGCCCAGGGCCGGCAGGATGCCGCCCATGACCTCGAACGAGTGGATCAGGACGTCGGGCAGGGCGGCGATGAGGGCATTGGCCCACTCGGCGCCGAACAGGTCGATGACGAAGACGAACGGGAAGCGGATCACAAAGCCCATGAGCGCGGGGAACAGGAACGCGCAGCGCATGATGCCGGCGGTGTTGGCGTTCTCCGCGTACTTGTCGGCCATGTGGACCCAGATCGCGTTGGTCGTGCGGCGCAGCTGGTCGACGAAGACGCCGATGACGCCAAACGGCACGGCGAGGGCCACGGCCAGCTCCGGGGTCATGTTGGACATGACGCCGAGCGGGATGGCGATGCAGCCGGCCAGGCACGGGTCGTTGGGGACGTTGCCGCCGGGCGTCGAGGTGACGCCGAGGTAGACGAGCTGAAGGGCGGCGCCGATCTGCATGGACAGCACCATCTGGCCCGTAAGCAGGCCCACGACCACGCCGATGGTGGCGGGCTGGAGCAGGGCGCTCGAGATGGTGTAGCCAAAGCGCAGGCGGGCGAACCAGTAGTAGACGCCCATCACGATTGCGATACCCATAGTGCTCACTGGTTACCTCCTTCTCTTGTGAGGTTTGTTGTGCGGGGGCGAGCGGACGGGCGCCTACCCGCGATACTTCTTGAGAATCGCGTCGACGGTCTGCGGGGCGTCCTCGGGGATCGTCTGGAACACGATCTGCACGCCGTCCGCGGCGAGCGCGTCGAGAATTGCCGCGTCGGGGTCGTCCAGGGTGATGTTCTGGAACACGACCTTGCGCTCGGGACCGCCGCCGAGACCGCCCACCTGGACCGACTTGACGGTGAGGCCCTGGTCGTAGACGTTCTTGAGCGCCTTGAGGCTCGGCAGGAGCAGCAGCACGTTGCCGGAGCCGAAGACGTCGGCCTTGTACTGCTCGACGGCCTGGGCCTCGGTCACGCACTCGACCTCGATGCCCGCGGGGGCGGACATGAGGTAGATGCTCCGCATGAACTCGTCGTTGGCGAGCTCATCGCTCACGACCACGATCTTGTTTGCCTGGACCTGGTTGACCCACTTGGTCATGACCTGACCGTGGATGAGTCGGGAGTCGATTCGCGTAAGTACGATGTTTCCCATTTCTATCCTCCTTTCCTAGCTCATGTTCGACTTGACTTCGGCAACGACATCCTTGCAGGCACCCGCGCCCGCAGAGAGGATTGCGTCGTAGTCGAGCTTCCCGTCCCCCTGCAGCTCGACGCACGCCTCGAGCAGCATGGGGGCATTGAGGCCACAGAAGACCCGGATTCCGGTCTGGTTGCCGATGGCGGCGGCGACGTTGGAGGGCGTGCCGCCAAAGAGGTCGGTGATGATGAGGGAGTCGGGCGAGACGGTGTCCACGTACTCGCGGACCATCGCCATGTACTCGGGCAGGGTGTAGGACGGCTCGAGAGCGATCTCGTGCACGCAGTCGATGCTCCCGAGGATCATCCGGAGGCTCTTCACGAGCGCCTCCCCCCAGCCGCCGTGCGTCAGAAGCACGATTTCCGTCTTCTTCTCCATGGGGACCATCCCTTCGCCTCGTACACCGTATGGCCGCAAAACAGGCCCTTCTATCAGGTGTTTTCTTCTCTATCCCGAAACGAAATTAGGATAATTGGTACTTGTTGTCAAATTGTACCGGTACGATTTATTCACCTTTACTGGTTGGTTTCCCATTTAGGAAATCCGCAGGTAAATCGTGCTATTTCGTTAATTTGGACGCTTGGTGGAGGAAATGCGGACAATAGGGGGAATGCCGCCAGCGGACGTATATCATCCGCGAGCGGCACCCGCGAACGGCGTCATGGCGGGACGGCCGCGGGGCTGCGGGCCGACGTCGGCCCCGTCCCCACGGCCGCCCCGTGGTGCGCCGCGCAACGGTTGGGGCGGAGGCGCTCGTCACGCCTCCGCCCCCGCGGTCATCTCTCGCGCCTCTTGTCGTCGCGCCTGGGCAGGCGACCGGCCCGGCGCAGCGCGTCTCGCAGGATCCACTCCACCTGGCCGTTGGCGCTGCGCATCTCGTCGGCGGCCCAGCGCTCGACCGCGGCCCAGACCTCCGGGTCTATGCGGAGCGGATACTGCTTGCGCGCGGCCACGCTGCTCGCCGCCTACTGGTACAGCGAGCCGGTGTTGAGCACGGGCTGGGCCTCTGACTCGCCGCAGAGCACCACCATCAGGTTGGACGCCATCACGGCCTTGCGGTCCTCGTCGAACTCGACCACGCCGCCGTCCGAGAGCTCCTTGAGCGCCATGTCGACCATGCTGACGGCGCCCTCCACGATCTTCTTGCGCGCGGCGATGATGGCCTCGGCCTGCTGGCGGCGTAGCATGGCCTGGGCGATCTCGGGCGCGTAGGCCAGGTGCGTGAGGCGGGCGTCGTCAACCGAGACGCCGGCCGGTGCGAGGCGCCGGTCGAGCTCGTCGCGCAGGGACTGGGAGACCTCCTCGATGTTGGAGCGCAGCGTGATGGAGCGGTTGGTGGCGTCGTCGTCCTCCATGTGGTCGTAGGCGTAGATGCTCGCCACGTGGCGCAGGGCGGTCTCGGTCTGCATGGCCACGAAGGAGGGGTAGTTGTCCACGTCGAAGAGGGCCTTGGCGGTGTCGGCCACGTGCCAGACCACCACGGTGGCGATCTCGATGGGGTTGCCCATCTTGTCGTTGACCTTGAGGCGGTCGCCGTTGAGCGTGCGGGCGCGCAGCGAGACCTTGGTGGAGAGCGCCTTGCCGGCGGCGGCCTTCACGGACGGGCTGCCCTCCTCCAGGCTCACGTCCACGGAGACCCCGGAGCCGTCCGAGCCCAGGCTGCGAGCGTAGAACGGGTTGGCCCAGTAGAAGCCCGAGTCGCGGACCGTGCCCGCGTAGTTGCCAAAGAGCACGAGCACGCGCGCCTGGCCCGGCTGCAGGCTGAAGAAGCCGCAGCTCACGATCAGGTTGACGACGAACAGGACGATGCTCGCCACGAGCAGGGCCGCGGCGAGGGCGGGAGCGGGCGCGGCGGCCTCGTCGGCCGCCACGAACAGGACGATCGACTCGACGAAGGCCCAGACCACGACGGCGTACAGGGCGAGGTTGACGAAGAGCATGGGCCAGCCGGACGCGGCGCGGGCCTGCTTCTCCACGGTCATTGCGGTTCCTTTCCTAGTGGCGGGCGCGCCCCGGGGCGGGCGTCCTCGCCTGATGCCATTGTGATATCACATTGGTTTCTTCGCAAGGAGTTCCGCGAGCGGCTGGGCCTCCGCCGCGGGCGGTACGGCCGCTTTGCGGCCCCGCCCTCACAAGTTGGGTGGTTTTCCGGGAGTGCACCAAGTAGCCGCGCGCGGCGACGTGATAAACGTGCAGGTAGAAGGCTCGCTGGTTTTGTGACTACTTCGAGGGGCCCTGAAAAACCACCCAACTTGTGAGCCAAGCCCCTCGCAAGGCTCTCGGGTACACTGGTCGCATGGGATACAAGACCTACACCTGCCCGATCGCTCGGGACTGCGGGGGCTGCGAGTGGCTCGCGGTCCCCTACCCCATCCAGCTCCGGCGCAAGCAGGAGCAGGTGGAGCGCCTGCTTGCCGCGATGACCGAGAAGGACGACACCGTCCTGGAGCCCATCCGCGGCATGGACGAGCCCGTCCGCTACCGCCACAAGGCGGCCACCCCCTTCGTGCACCGTGCGCACGGGCGCGTGGCCTGCGGGTTCTACGCCGCCGGCACGCACCGCATCGTGCCGTGCCGGGACTGCCTGGTCGAGGACGCGCGCGCCCGGGGCATCCTGAACGCCGTCGCCCGCGTGGCCGAGCGCCTGCACATCCCGCCCTACGACGAGGACCGCGGCACCGGCGTGCTGCGCCACGCCGTCGTGCGCTGCGGGTGGAAGACGGACGACGTGCTGCTCACCCTAGTCTCGCGCGTGCCCGAGCTGCGCGACGAGCGCCGCGTGACGGCCGAGCTGCGCGCCGCGTGCCCCGAGGTCACGAGCATCGTCCTCAACGTCAACGACCGCAGGACCAACGCGATCCTGGGACGCCGCAGCCGCGCGCTCCACGGGCCCGGCGTCATGCACGACCGCCTGCTCGGCTGCACCTTCGAGATAGGTCCCACGAGCTTCTACCAGACCAACCCCGCCCAGACCGAGGTCCTCTACCGGCTGGCGCTCGACGGGGCCGCAGGCGCGCGCCACGTGCTCGACGCCTACTGCGGCACCGGCACCATCGGCATCTGCGCGGCGGCGTCAGGCGACGCGCGGGTCACCGGCGTCGAGAGGGGCCGCGAGGCCGTCGCGTGCGCGCGGCGCAACGCGGCCGCGAACGGCGTGGACGACCGCTGCTCGTTCGTCGCGGCGGACGCCACGGAGTGGATGGCGCGCTCCGGGTCCGACGAGCGCCCAGACGTCGTCATCATGGACCCGCCGCGCGCCGGCAGCACGCCGGAGTTCCTCGACGGCGTGGCACGCCTCGCCCCGGAGCGCGTGGTCTACGTGAGCTGCAACGTGGTCACGCAGGCGCGCGACCTGGAGATCATCCGCGCGCACGGCTACCGCCTCGCGCGCGTGGCGCCCGTGGACATGTTCCCGCACACCAAGCACGTGGAGACGGTAGCGCTCCTAACCCGAGAAAAATCCGTCAAGAGCTACGCGTACGTCAACATCTCCCCGTCCGAGCTTGGAATGGGTGGCGAGATTAAGAAGCCCACGTACGAAAACATCCGCGAGTACGTGAAGAAGACCCGCGGCCTGACCGTGAGCACGCTGAACATCGCGCAGATGAAGGCGGAGTGCGGACTGGAGAAGCAGGCCGACCGCTCCGGCGACAAGAAGCAGCCGAACTGCCCGCCCGAGAAGCGCGAGGCGATTCTGGACGCGTTCCGTCACTTCGGGATGAATGAGGACGGGTCCGAGGAGGATTAGAGGCACGCATTTGCCGTTTTAAGACGTTTTAAGCCCGTTGGGGTACTCGCGTACCCCTCGGGCTTTTTTCGTGTCTTAAAACGGCTCTGAGCGCGTTAGAGGGACAGAGGGCGCAGGTGCGCATCTCGCGTGCGCTCGATGCTGGGGCTGGCCGCCCTGCGGGCGGCGGTTCGAGTCTCGGGCCGGGGTACAGGTTGGGGTCTGCATGGGTCGGACGGCGTCCTGACACACTATCGCGAAAAAATAGTGTGTCAGGCTCCTTCCCCATCCCATCGGGGAGTACGCGAAAATCGGCGATTTCCTGACACACTACGAAAATCGGAAGTGTGTCGGGGTTTTTCCCGCAACCATCGGGGAGTACGACCCGTTGACACACTATGCACACCTTTTTCTGAACTAATGTGCGCGAGAGAGGAATACAGGATATTCCATCGGGACGCGTCCCGAATTTTGGTGTAGGCGGCGACTCGGCCGGCGCCCGGAGGGGCGCGGCCGTTCCCTAGAATCGCAGTCACCACAA
>NZ_CBIFYV010000096.1:0-13660 GCF_966187215.1 Thermophilibacter sp. | reverse complement strand
CCCCCCCCCCCCGCTGCGCGAGACGTGGGTGTGCCGGAGGCCTAGATCGGCGAGCCGCCGCCGCAGAAGCCGCTGCAGTAGGTGACGCCGACCACCGTGACGCCGCGGCCGTAGCCCTCGGCGTGGACGACCTGGCCGCCGCCGATGTAGAGCGCCACGTGGTAGCAGGTGGCGCCGCCGTCACGGGAGTAGAAGACGAGGTCGCCGGGCTGCAGCTGCGAGGTCGAGGTGACCCAGCGGCCGCTGCTCTTCATCCACTGGAACTGGCCGTAGGCGTAGGTGCCCGAGGAGGCGGGGATGCTGACGCCGGCCTGGGCCCACGCGTAGTGCGTGAGGCCGTTGCAGTCCCACTGCGTCCCGTCGTTGGCGTGGCCATAGGGCTTGCCGACCTGCGCGAGCGCGGCGTTGACCGCGGTCTGGCGCTGGCTGGACGAGGCGGAGCTGGAGCCGCCGCCCGAGGGGGCGCCGGACGAGGCGCCCGCGTTGGAGGAACCGCCCGTGCTCGCGCTGCCGCCCGTGGTCGTGCCGGTGCCGGCGTTCGAGCCCGCGCCCGTGCTCCCGGCGCCCGCGTTGGAGCCGCCGGTGCTCGTGTCCGCGCCCTGGCTCTGCTCCTGCTGTTGCTGCTCGGCGAGGGCCTGCTCGGCGCGCTTGCGCGACTCCTCGGCCGCGCGCTCGCGCTCCTCCTCCAGGGCCTGCTGGACCTCGGTCGAGAGCTGGTTGACGTAGCTCTCCTGCTGCGCCGCCGCCTGCTGTGCCGCCGCCTGCTCGGCCTCCTGGGAGGAGACGAGCTGCTCCTGCTGCTGCTCCTGCTCGCGCAGGGCGGCCTGGTCGCTCTCGAGGCTCGACTGGAGGTCCACGATCGTCTGGATGCTCTCCTCCTGCGACGAGGTGACCTTGTCGGCGTAGTAGACGCGGGAGATGAGGTCCTCGAAGTCGCTCGCGTTGAGGACGAGCTCGAGCAGGCTCGTGTTGCCGCCCTGCTTGTAGTAGGTCGACGTGGAGGCCGCGAGCTCGGAGCGGGCGGCCGCGAGCTCGGACTGGGTCTCGGCGATCTGGTCCTCGAGGTCGCTGATCTGGGCGCGCGTCTGCTCGAGGTCGTAGGTGGTCTTGCCGAGGTTCGCCGTCGCCTGGTCGTAGGCGGCCTGGAGGTCGTCGAGGTCTGCGAGCGCCGCGTCGAGCTGGGCCTGGAGGTCGTCGGAGGTGTCCGCCCGGGCGACCGTGGGCGCCAGGGCGACGACGGGCATGGCGGCGAGGGCGCCGGTCAGGACGAAGGAGACGGCGGTTCGGGGGAGGCGCGTGGTACGAATGGGCTTCATGTGACTCGGTCAGCTCCTTACTGCCATCGGTCGTGTTCGCCCGGCGTCGCGCTGGTGCCGGGCGAGGTGTAGCGACGATGATATCACCATTCCCCCGGGCCTCCGAAAAGCCGACACATTATGCGCTTCCCTGACAGAAGGCTGTGCCCCTCGCCGGCCCGCCGCCGGGCGAGATACAGAATAGATGGAAGTCGCGAGAAGGGCGGGGCGGCGGATCCCCGGACGGATAGACTGAGGGGTTGCCGGATCGAGGGCGCACGGCGCCGTAGCTCGGGGAGGGCCGAACGTGACACAGCGCGGACGGAAGTGGCGGGGCGCGCACTTTGCTCAGAACGTCGGGACGGCGCCGGGCGTCCCGCCCGCGCCGCCGCGGTCCGGCGAGCTCGCGGCCGACCCGGCCCCCGACGACGCCTCGGGCTCGGTGAAGGAGCGCGCCAACCAGTCCTCCAACATGGTGAGCGTGCTCGTGATCATAAGCCGCGTGACCGGCTTCTTCCGCACCTCGATGCAGGCCTGGGCGCTCGGCGCGGGGGGCCTGGCCAGCGCCTACACGATCGCCAACCAGCTGCCCAACATGCTCTACGAGCTCGTGGTGGGCGGCATGCTCATCACGTCGTTCCTCCCCGTCTACCTCTCCACGAAGCGCAAGCTGGGCAGGGAGGGCGCGAGCGGCTACGCCTCCAACCTGCTGTCGGTGGTGCTCATGCTCATGACCGCCGTCACGGTGCTGAGCTTCGTCTTCGCGGGACCGGTCATCTGGACGCAGTCGGCCGGCGCCACCGAGGGCTTCGACTCCGCGCTCGCCATCTGGTTCTTCCGCTGGTTCTCGTGCTCGATCATCCTCTACGCGCTCTCGTCGATCGTCTCGGGCGTCCTCAACGCCGAGCGCGACTACTTCTGGAGCAACCTGGCGCCCATCTTCAACAACGTGATCACGATCGGCTCGTTCGTGGCGTACGGGGCGCTCACGCGCGCCGGCGTGCCGCAGGACAGCGCCATCCTCGTGCTGGCGATCGGCACGCCGCTCGGCGTGGCCGTGCAGGTCCTCAGCCAGCTGCCCGCGCTCTACCGCCACGGGGTCCGCCTGCGCCTGCGCGTCGACCTGCGCGACCCCGCGCTCAGGGAGACCCTCTCGATCGGCCTGCCCACGCTCGTGGCCACGCTCTCGTCCTACCCCACGACGGCCGTGGCCTCGAGCTGCGCCCTCTCGGTGACGGCCGCGGGCGCCTCGATCGCCTACTACGCCCGCGTCTGGTACGTGCTGCCCTACTCGATCTTCGCGATCCCGATCTCGGTGACCATGTTCACCGAGCTCTCGAGCAGCTGGCTCGCCAAGGACCTCGCCGCCTACCGCGACTACCTCGCCGACGGCATGCGCAAGATCTTCTTCACGCTCATCCCGTGCTCGATGTACCTCATCGTGTTCGCGCCGGCGCTCGTCGCGGTCTTCTCCTCGGGGCAGTTCACGGCCGAGGCCGCGGAGCAGACGGTGGGCTACCTGCGCGCCCTCGCCCTCGCCCTGCCCTTCTACGCGCTCTCGACCTATCTGCAGAAGGTCTGCTCGTCGATGATGCACATGGGCCTGTTCGCGTTCGCGACCGTCGTCGCCTCCGCGATCCAGATCGCGTTCTGCGTCGCTCTCACCCCGGTCTGGGGCCTCTACGTGGTGCCCGTCTCGTCCGTGTTCTTCTATGGCGTCGTCGACCTGGTGACGCTGCTGCGCGTCAGGTCGCGCGCCGGTCGCGTGGGCGCCCGCTCGGTGCTGGTCTCGTGCGCGCGCGCCCTTGCGCTCGGGGCGCTCGGCTCAGCGGTGGGCGCGCTCGTCCTCTGGGCCCTCACCCGTGCGCTCGGCCCGTGCGAGGGCATCGTGCGCGGGGTGCTCTATGCCGTCGCGGGCGGCGTCCCCGCCGTGGTCGTCACCTTCGGCACCGCCACCGCGCTCGGCGTCTGCGACGCCCCCTTCTTCGAGAGCCTCTTCTCCAAGGCCCTGCGCCTTCTTCACCTACGCTAGGAGTGAACAGCATGCCAAGAACACCTCAGCGCGACGACTTCCTTCCCGTCATCGTGGGCGGCGACGTCGGCGCCTACCCGCTCGCCCGCGAGTTCTACGAGGCCTTCGGCGTGCGCAGCGTCTGCGTCAACCCCGACCCCATCAGCGCGATAAAGACCTCGCGCTTCATCGACGTCCACCTCATCGAGCACCAGGACGACGAGCGGATCCTCGAGGCCGTGCGCCAGGTCGCCCGCGCCGCGGGGTCGCGCCGCGTCATCCTGATGGCCAACCAGGACGCGGTGATCGGCCGCCTGGAGCGCATCAGGGACGACCTCCCGGACAACGTCTCCTGCATCGTCCCGCCGCTCGAGCCGATGGAGCGCGCCTCCAACAAGATCACGTTCGCGCGGATGTGCGAGGAGTACGGGCTCGACTACCCGCGCCTCGAGGTCGTGCACCTCGCCGGCAGCGACCCCGTCCCGCCCACGAGCCTGCCGTTCCCCGTGGTCGCCAAGCCCGCCGTCTCCTCCTCCGAGTACGTCAGGCTCTACCCGCTCGGGTTCAGCAAGGTCTACTTCGCGGACAGCCAGGAGGAGCTCGACGGCATCTGGGCGTCGCTGCGCGAGGTCGGCTTCGAGGGGGACTTCCTCGTCCAGGAGCTCATCGAGGGCGACGACACCCACGTCGACATCATGACCGTCTACATGGGGCAGGACGGCGAGCCGCACCTGTTCTCCTCGGCCCAGGTGCTGCTGGAGGACCACGATCCCAAGCTCATCGGGAACCCCGTGACCCTGCTCACCCGCCCCATGCCCGAGCTCTGGGAGAAGGTCGCGGGCATGCTCAGGGGCATCGGCTGGCGCGGGTTCGCGAACTTCGACATGAAGCGCGACCCGGTCACGGGCCGCGAGCTGTTCATGGACTTCAACCCCCGCATCGGCTGCAGCTCGTACTACTCCTGCGCGGGCGGGGTGAACCCCATGCGCGTGCTCGTCGAGGATGTCATGGACGGGGCGGCCGGCATCGAGCGCGTGAGCCGCGCGGGCGTCTACACGCGCGCCCCCGCGTGGTTCGTGCGGCGCTACCTCACCGACGGCGCGCTCAGGGACGAGTTCGACGCGGCGCGCCGGGCCGGGCTCGTCTTCGACCCGATGCGCTGCCCGGAGGACACGCTTGCCTCGCGCCTGGCCGGCCTGGCGATGGAGCTCAACTTCGTGAGGAAGTTCTCGAGGTTCTACCCGCGGCCCACCGGCTCCGCCCGCTAGAGGAGCGGGGCCTCGGCCGAGCGCCCGCGCGCGGCGAGGTAGCGCTCCACGCACCGCGCGGCGAGCACCTCCATCGCGTCGACGAGGTAGTCGGGCTTCTCGTCGAGCTCCTGGTAGACCACCGACAGCTCGGTGCAGCCCACGATCACCGCGTCGCAGCCGCCCTCGTCGCGCAGGCGCGCGGCCACGCGCAGGAGGCCCGTGGCGTCAAAGGGGAGGTTGCGCTTGACGCGCTCGTAGATGAGCGGCATGACGACCTCGGCCTGCTCGCGCTCGGTGGGGGTGACGGTCGTGAGCCCCGACTCGCCCAGGTAGCTCTGGAACACGCCCGAGGCGATGGTCCCGTCGGTGGCGAGAAGCCCCACGCGCCCGCCGGCCCCCACGCGGCCGAGCACCTCGCGCGCCGTCTCGCGCATGATGTTGAGCACCGGCACGCGCGCGGCGCGCGCGATCGCGTCGTAGAAGTAGTGGGCGGTGTTGCAGGGGATGGCGATGTAGTCGGCCCCGGCGTCCTCGAGCCACGAGACCACGCGCAGCAGCTCGGGCAGGGGGTCGGGCTGGGAGTCGTCGAGGATGTAGGCCGTGCGGTCGGGGATCTGCGGGTCGTTGAAGACGATCATCGGTACGTTGTCCTGGTCGCGCTCCGCGGGCGTGAGCCGTATGACGAGCTGCATGAAGTAGGCGGTCGCGAGCGGCCCCACGCCGCCGACCACGCCGAGCACCGGCTTGTTCATGCGAGCACCCCCTTCGCTAGCGTCCCAGCATGCGGTGCACCATCTTGCCCACGCCGCGCGCGAGCGGGCGCACGGGCAGCGTGAAGGTGCCCATGAGCTCCTCGACGTACCCACCGAACCCCTGCTTGAACTCGAGCAGGCCGTAGCCGGGGTCGGAGCGGTCGCCGAAGACGCCGTTGATGCCGTAGAGGTTGTAGCGGCGGACGCCGCGTCCCAGACAGGCGAGCATCATGTGGTGCTGGAGGGCGAGCGGCGCGCAGAACTTGGTGAACGCGGCGTCGCTGCCCGAGAACAGATAGACGCACTCGCGCGGGTGCCAGACGAAGGCGCCCACGGCCGCCGTCACGCGCTCCTCGCCCTGCGTCACGTGGTCGCGCGCCAGGTTCACGCGGTCAACGGCCGCGGCGTGCTTCTCGCGCGCGTCCGCGAGCCGACGCTGTGACTTGGCCACTGCGCGGCCCTGCTCGATCGCCTGCTCGAGGCGCGCCATGTCGGCGGCCAGCTGGTCGCGCTTGGCCTCCCAGATGCGCAGGTACTCCCCCATGTCGATGACCGCGGCGTTGAACTCAATCCGGTCGCCGAGCGCGTCGTAGAGCGACTCGAAGTAGTCGAGCGAGTGGTTCTCGAAGCCCTGCTTCTCGCAGCTGATCTCGCAGACGTGGTGGAAGAGGGGCAGCTCGTCGCGCCCGAGGCGCTCCACGCGCACGCAGCTCTCGTGGGCGATGCGCACGTCGCGGCGGGTGTTCTTGGTGTAGGAGGCGAGAAGGGCCGCCTCGTCGTCGATGCCCGTGAGGTCCTTCACGTAGCGCCAGCGCGGGACGTCGGTGTAGCCGACCGTGAAGCCGTCGTGCTCGAAGCCCAGTTCGAGCAGGGTGCGCACGCTCTCGTCGTCCGCCTCGGCGGGGGAGCCGGCTGGGACGCCGGCGGGCAGGGGCTCGCCGGCGACGAGCGGGTTGCCGAGCGAGTCGCGCACGCGGTAGGGCGCCTCCGGGGTGATCACGAGCTCCACGGCCCCGGCCGCGCGGGCCCGCTCGCGCAGGCCGCCCACGAGCGCCGCGGTGAGCTCGCGGTCGCGCAGGTCGCACAGGGGCCCGTCATGAACCTCGGCGAAGGTGGAGAGGCGGCCGTGGTGGACCTCGAGCTGGGCCGCCGCGGCGAGCGCGCCGTCGCGCTCCACGCCGACGTACTCCACGCCCACGCCGGCCCGCGCGCGGCGCTCGCCCATGCGCGAGGTCTGCTGGAAGTTGCCCTGCGGGTGCGCGGCGCTGAACGCGTCGAAGTCCGCGGGGTCGAGCGTGGTGAGCGTCAGTGACATGGGGTGCGGCGCCGCCCTTCTCGGTACCGGGTGCGTGTGAACAGGGCAGCATGATAGCACGCGCCCGCTCCGCATCCGCAGCGCCCGGATGGTCGCGCCCGCCCACCACGCGCTCTTCACGCGGCGCCCGCGCGGCGGCGGTCGGTCGTCGCGGTGAAGTAGAATGGGCGCTCGACATGACCGCGGACAGGAAGGTGGGGTCGGCCCATGAAGGTGCGCGAGCTCTCGCGTGAGGAGTATGAGGGGGTCATCGCCGAGGCGGGCGGTGTCGCGGCGATCGAGCAGCATCCCGTCTGGCTGGACTTCCAGGCCACGATCGAGGGGCGCTCGCCCTGGGGCCTCGTCGAGCTCACGGACGACGACGGCGCGCGCGCCGCGCTCTGCGCGCTCGTCTGCTACGAGACCCACGGCTACCGCTACCTGCGCGCCGCCCACGGCCCGGCGTGGCTGCGCGAGCCGGGCGCCGACGACGAGCGCGCCGCCCTCGAGGCGCTCGTCGCGTACGTGCGGGAGCGCGACCCCCACCAGGTCTTCGTGCGCCTGGCCGTGGCCCACGAGTCCGAGCTCACCCGCCCCTGCCTCTCGACGCGACCCTACGACACCACGGTCGTGATGGACCTCACGGGCGGCGAGGACGAGATCCTGGCCCGCATGAAGCCGCGCGGCCGCCGCGACGTCCGCAAGGCGCTGCGCGAGAGCCCGGCGCTCATCGCCGACGAGACCGAGCGCGCCTCCGCCTCGTTCGACGAGTACTACCGCGTGATGTGCGAGACGGGCGAGCGCGACGGCTTCGTCCCCGCCCCGCGCAGCGACTACGAGAACATGATCGCGACGCTCGGACCCGAGCACTGCCGCGTGATGGCGTCGCGCGTGGACGGCGAGCTCGTCTCCTGGGCCCTGTTCACCATCTGCGGGCAGTTCGCCACGCACTACTACGCCGCCACCGTCTCGGGTCCCGTGCGCAACCTCGTCGCCGACGCCCAGCTGTTCAAGGAGTGCCTGCGCGCGGCCGAGCTCGGCTGCACCACGCTCGACCTCATGGGCATCGGCAGCGAGCTCGCGCCCGAGATGATGAACCTCAACGTGTTCAAGACCAAGTTCGCCAAGGACGGGGTGCGCTCGGTCGCCCCCGACCGCGACGTCCCGATCAGGCGGACCTTCTACGCGGCCCTGACGAAGGCCCGCGACGTGCGCGACCGCCTGCGCGAGGGACGGGGGTAGCGTGCCCGAGGCGGCCGCCGACGAGCACCTCGCCCAACTCGGCGCGCGCGTGGCCCAGGTGCCCGCCGAGCCGGGCTGCTACCTGTGGAAGGACGCGCACGGCGAGGTCATCTACGTGGGCAAGGCCAAGAGCCTGCGCGCCCGCATGCGCCAGTACGTGACGCTGCAGGACGAGCGCGCCAAGATCCCGCTCATGATGCAGGTGGCGCAGGACTTCGACTACGTGGTCGTGGGCTCCGAGCACGAGGCGCTCGTGCTGGAGCGCAACCTCATCGCGCAGTACCACCCCTACTTCAACGTCGACTACAAGGACGACAAGAGCTACCCCTTCATCGCGATCACCGAGTCGGACGTCTTCCCGGCCATCAAGTACACGCGCGAGAAGCACCGCAAGGGCACGCGCTACTTCGGCCCCTACACCGACGCCAAGGCGGCGCGCGCGACCATCGACACGCTGCGCAAGGTGGTGCCCATCTGCACGGCCACCTGCGCGGAGTGGAAGCGCGCGAAGCGCCTCCTGGAGCGCGAGCCCGACCAGGCGGCGGTGGCCAACATGCTGCTCGCCAAGCGCTGCCGGCCGTGCTTCGACTACCACGTGGGGCGCGGGCCGGGCGTGTGCGCCGGCATGATCGACACCGTGGAGTACGCCCGCCACGTGCGCCAGGTGGAGGACTTCCTGCAGGGGCACCGCTCAAAGATCGTGGGCGAGCTCACCGAGCAGATGCGCGACGCGGCGGCCGACCTCGACTTCGAGCGCGCCGGCCGCCTCAAGGCGCGCCTCGACGGGCTGGCCGCGCTCGACGACCGCCAGCAGGTGGTCTTCTCGTCGAGCGTGAGCGCCGACCTCATCGGGTTCTACCGCGAGGAGACCATCAGCTGCGCCTGCGTCTTCTGCGTGCGCGAGGGCCGCACGGTGCGCTCGGCCGAGTTCATCCTCGACAAGGGTCTCGACGTGGGCGAGGAGGAGCTCGTGGGCGGCTTCGTCAAGCGCTACTACGACGAGACCGCCGACGTGCCCGCCGAGGTCGACCTGCCGGTCGAGCTGGCCGACGCCGAGGTCGTGGGGGAGTGGCTCGCCGAGAAGCGCGGCCACGGCGTGCGCCTGCACGTGCCGCGCCGCGGCGAGAAGCGCCACCTGCTCGACATGGCCGCCGACAACGCGCGCCACGCGCTCATGCGCTACATGGTCAAGACCGGCTACGCCGACGAGCGCACCAACCGGGCGCTGCTGCAGCTGGAGAGCGCCCTTGCGCTCGACGCGCCGCCGATGCGCATCGAGTGCTTCGACATCTCGACGCTGCACGGCCACTTCACCGTGGCCTCGATGGTGGTCTTCACCAACGGCCGGCCGGACAAGTCTCAGTACCGCCGCTTCAAGATCCAGACGCCGCTCACCGAGGCCAACGACTTCGTGAGCATGTCCGAGGTGCTGGGCCGGCGCTACGCGCCCGAGCGCATGGCCGACGAGCGCTTTGGGTCGCGCCCGGACCTGCTGGTGGTGGACGGCGGCAAGCCGCAGCTCACCGCCGCGATCGAGCAGCTGGCCGAGCTGGGGCTCGACATCCCGGTCTGCGGCCTGGCCAAGTCCGACGAGGAGATCTTCGTGCCCTGGGACGACACCCCGGTGGTGCTGCCGAGCGGCTCGCCCTCGCTCTACCTCATCAAGCAGGTCCGCGACGAGTCGCACCGCTTCGCGATCACGTTCCACCGCGAGCTGCGCGACAAGGCCATGACGCGCTCGGCGCTCGACGACGTGCCGGGCGTGGGGCCCAAGCGCAAGCGCGCCCTCATGCGGCGCTTCGGGTCGCTGCGCAGGATGCGCGCCGCGAGCGAGGAGGAGCTCGCCGCCACGCCGGGCGTGCCCGCCGAGGTGGCCACCGCCGTGTGGCAGGTGCTGCACATGGGCGACGACGACGGCGCGGGCGCGGACACGGGCGACGCCTAGGCGGTCGTCCTTCTCGCTGCCCTTCTCGCCCCGCCGTCCGTCCTTGCCCGGGAAACCCCGGAAGTCCGTGGCTTTGTCGGTGCCATGCGCAGAAAACCCCGGAAGTCTGTGATTACGGCGACAGACTTCCGGCATTTCTTGAGCACGGAGCCCAAGAACCCGCAGACTTCCGGGGTTTCTTGAGCGCTCGCCCCGGCGCATCCACGGGCATGCGGGCGCGCGACGGCTGCGTTAAGCTTGGCGAGAAGGACAGCGGGGGAGGGAGCCCACATGCACCCAGTCGTCGAGGCCCTGCGGGGCCGGCTCATCGTGAGCGTGCAGGCCTATCCGGGCGAGCCGCTGCGCCACCCCGAGACGATGGCGCAGATGGCGCGCGCCTGCGAGCTGGGCGGGGCGGCCGCGATCCGCTGCCAGGGGCTCGCCGACATCGCCGCGATCAAGGGGCGCGTGGAGGTGCCCGTGATCGGCCTGTGGAAGGAGGGCCACGAGGGCGTCTACATCACGCCCACGCTGCGCCACGCGCTGGCCTGCGCGAGCGCCGGCGCCGACGTGGTGGCCCTCGACGCCACGGACCGCCCGCGCCCGGACGGCCGCACGTTCGAGCAGACCATCGAGGCCGTCCGCGCCGCCACCGACGTGGCCCTCATGGCCGACTGCGCCACGATCGGGGACGTGCGCCGCGCCGTGGCCGCGGGCTGCGAGCTGGTGTCCACCACGCTCTCGCACGGGACCGCCGCGGCCGGGACGGCGCTCGCCGACGGCCCCGACCTGGACCTTCTCGCCCGGGCGCGTGCCGAGTTCCCCGAGGCCGCGATCGTGTGCGAGGGGCACGTCCACACGCCCGCCGACGCCCGCGCCGCGCTCGACGCCGGCGCGTGGGCCGTGGTCGTGGGCACCGCGATCACGCACCCCACCACCGTGACCGGCTGGTTCGCCGACGCCCTGGCGTGAGGGACGCGCCCGCGAAGTTGCGCAACAGGCGTCGGCGGCCCGTGCGCTAGGATGGGGCCAGCCAACAGAGAGGGGCGGACATGAGGTGCGCACACTGCGGGAGCGAGATTCCTGACACGGTGAGGTTCTGCACGCGCTGCGGGGCGCCGGTCGGCGCGCCGGATCGGGCCGACGCGGGGGCCAGCGCGGCCCCGGTGGGCGAGAAGCCCGTGCGCGTCCGGCGGCGCAAGCGGACGGCCGTCATCGTGGCCGTCGCGGTGGCGGTCGTGGCGGTTCTGGGCGCGGCCGCGTGGCTGCTGCTGCCGGGACTTCTCGGCCCCAAGACGGTGCTCGTCCTGCAGGAGGACGTGCCGGACGAGGCCTTCCGCACCTACCTCGTGCGGCACGTGGATGTCGACGGCAACGGCGCGATCGACCAGGAGGAGGCCGACGCCGTCACGGCTTTCGGCGACGTCTCGACGGGTGCCTCGGAGGGCAACGGGCTCTCTGGCCTCGGCATCACCAGCCTCGAGGGCATCTCGGCCTTCCCCAACCTCACCCAGCTCGTCTGCTCCGGCAACCAGCTGACGGAGCTCGACGTCTCGGGACTGCCCAACCTCACCGCGCTCGACTGCTCCGGCAACCAGCTCACCGGCCTGGACCTCTCCGCCAACGACGCGCTCGCGTCGGTCAGCTGCGACGGCAACGCGTCGCTCGCCTCCCTCACGCTGCCCAAGGGAGACGCCCTGACCACGCTGCACGCTACCGGCTGCGGTCTGGCCAGCGTCGACCTCTCTGGCCTGCCCGGCCTCACCGACGTCCTTCTCGACGCGGGCGCGCAGGTCACCGGCGACGCTGCCACCGTGGACGACCAGACCCGCGACAACCTGGAGCTTCTCGCCGCGCTCTACAACTTCGGCGTGGAGCCCGAGCCCTGGCAGCAGACGATCTCGACCGTCGAGGCGGCCCCGGACGACCCGGCCGTCGACGCCCAGCTCGTGTGGATCTCGCTGACGGTGGGCGACGCCTTTGGCCTGGAGCTGGGCGAGACGGGGAAGAGCATCTCGGGCGACCCGCTCGGCGTGGCCGCGTCCGCGACGCCGGGCGAGGGCTACACCCTGTCCGACGACGGCGTGCGCGCGATCCTGGCGACCTACTACGGCACGGCGCCCGACGACCTCTCCTACCTCGACGGGGTCTCGAGCAACCTCACCCGCGACGCGTCCTCGGGCACGTGGACCCTGCCCGTTGGCACCGCGCCCGTCGGCGAGACCGTCTGGGCGGGCAACTTCACCTCCTACGGCCCCTACCTGGCCTTTGACCTGGCGATGCTCACCCTGCCCGGCACCGATGCTCCCACCGTCCACTACTATCACGTGGTCGCGCAGAAGAGTGACGCCAGCAGGCTCGGGTACCGGATGGTCTCGCTCTCGGCGGCGGGCGACCTCTCCGCGAGCTTCCCCGACGCGGTGGCGGCCTACGACTCCTATGTCGCCATGCCCGTCGCGGACCTCGCGGGCGACTGATACGCGACGGTCGAAGGTGTCAGGAAGCCGCATGCCCGCCGTTGAGGTGCGGTCTCCGGACGGTTTCGCCGCCCAAAGCGTCAGATTCCCGCACGCCAACGGGGAAGGTGCGGCATCCTGACGTTTTTGCCGTCCAAAGTGTCAGGAAGCCGCACGTCTGCGTGGCGCGCGGCGGGGGATAATGGACGAGAAGCCCGACCGCCCGTCCGACCCACCGAGGAGGACCCATGACCGAGAAGAGCCCGCAGCCCGCGACCGCCGCCGCCCCGCTCGACGCCGCGCAGGCCGCCGCGGCCGCCTACGCCGCCGCCAAGGACCGCCCCTTCCCCGACGACGTCTTCCGCGCGCCCCAGCTCAGCTGGGCCGTCATCGGCTGCGGCGTCATCGCCAACCAGATGGCCGAGTCGCTGGCGCTTGCGGGCCGCCGCATCCACGGCGTGGCCAACCGCACCCACGAGAAGGCCGTCGCCTTCGCCGAGCGCCACGGCGTCGCGCGCGTCTACGACACCGTGGAGGACCTCTACGCCGACCCGGAGGTCGACGCCGTCTACATAACCACGCCGCACAACACCCACATCCGCTACCTGCGCGGGGCGCTCGCGGCTGGCAAGCACGTGCTCTGCGAGAAGTCCATCACGCTCAACTCCGCCGAGCTCGACGAGGCCCGCGCGCTGGCCGACGCCTACGGCGTCGTGCTCATGGACGCCACCACGATCCTGCACATGCCGCTCTACGTCGAGCTGCTGCGCCGCGCCCGCGCCGGCGAGTTCGGCCGCATGAACCTCGCTCAGCTCAACTTCGGCAGCTACAAGGAGTACGGCGACCTCACCAACCGCTTCTACAACATCAACCTGGCCGGCGGCGCGATGCTCGACATCGGCGTCTACGCGCTCAGCCTGATGCGCCTGTTCATGGCCAGCCAGCCGCGCGAGGTGGTCTCGCTCGGCAACCTCGCGTCCACGGGCGTGGACGAGGCGGGCGGCATCGTCTGCCGCAACGACGAGGGCCAGCTCGGCGTGATCTCGCTGACCCTCCACTCCAAGCAGCCCAAGCGCGCCGTGATCTCCTTCGACAGGTGCTATGTCGAGGTCACCGACTACCCGCGCGCCGACCATGCCACCATCGTCTGGACCGCCGACGGCCGGCGCGAGGAGGTCCGCGCGGGCGAGGAGGCCTACGCGCTCTGCTACGAGATGGCCGACCTCGAGGCCGCGGTGGCCGGCGACGCCGAGAAGCGCGCGCTGCTCGGCTACGCCGCGGACGTGATGGAGCTCATGACCCGCCTGCGCGCCGACTGGGGCGTCGTCTACCCCGAGGAGCGCGAGGCGTAGCCGGCCCGACCGCCGCCGGCTGGCGGGACAAGACCCGACGCTCAGACAGCTTGCCGAGAAGAGCGCTCGGCAAGAACTCGCGGC
>NZ_CBIFYV010000095.1:0-10499 GCF_966187215.1 Thermophilibacter sp. | reverse complement strand
GTGGGGTAGAAGTACCCGCTCACCGGCATCGTTCGAACTCCCTTCTGGTGCCCCGCCCCGCTCGGCCGAGCGGTGCACGGAGTTATCAACACCCGCTATACTAGGTCACCGTAGTTTTCAACAATCACGATTGCGGTGCCCATGGAACTGTCGCTCGAATCAGATGCCGAGGCCCTCTGGCAGGACACGCTCGACCTTCTCGCCGCGCGCGAGCTGCCCGAGGCCACGCTCGCGATGCTCAGGAACTGCGCCCCTACGAGCATGGCCGATGGGACGCTGCGGCTCGAGACGCCGATGCGGCTCGTGCTCAAGACGGTGTCGAAGAACACCTCCCTCATCGAGGAGTGCCTCACGCAGGCCGCGTTCGAGCCGATGCGGCTCGAGGTGTCGTTCGCACCGGCCTCCTCGCCGGCCCGGGCCCAGGCACCCTCGTCGAGCATGTCGCGCGCCGAGGTCGACCGCTGGACCGCCGCGACGGCGGCGCCGCGGGCGTGGGAGGGCACCACCACCCGCACCATCGCGGAGGACACCTGGGACGAGGACCGCGCCGCGGCCGAGCGCGCGGAGGAGGCGCGCCGGCGGCGCGAGCGCAACCCCCTCGTCGAGGACATCTCGCACACCGCCTCCAAGCTCACCTTCGAGCGCTTCGTGCGCGGCGACGAGAACGACATCGCCTATCAGGCCTCGCTGCAGGTGGCCAACGGCATGAACAGCACCTACAACCCGCTCTTCATCTACGGCAAGAGCGGGCTGGGCAAGACACACCTACTGCGCGCCATCCAGAACTACATCGCCGTCAACGACCCGTCGCGCCTGTGCGTCTACCGCGACGCCTCGTCGTTCATCACCGACTACACCGAGGCCATGCGCCACTCCGAGCGCTCGGCGGCCGCGGCGCTGCGGCAGAACTACTCGGACATAGACGTGCTCATCATCGACGACATACAGAAGATGGCGGGCAAGGTCGGCACCGTGGGGTTCTTCTTCGACACCTTCAACGAGCTCATCGCCAACGGCAAGCAGATCGTGCTCGCCGCCGACCGCACGCCCGCGCAGCTCGGCATGGGCAAGGACGCCTTCGACGAGCGCGTGACCAGCCGCCTGGGATCGGGGTTCACCACGCCGATCCAGGTACCGAGCTACGAGCTCAAGCTGCGCCTCATCGACACCTTCTGCGAGCGCATGCGCGACGACGCCCTGCGCGAGAACGTCAGCGGCCTGGGCGGCGACGTCCCCGAGGAGGCGCGGCAGTACATGGCCGAGCGCGCGGGCACCAACATCCGCGTCATCGAGGGCTTCTGCCAGCGCTGCCTGTTCGCCGCAACCGCCGCCGAGAGGGCCGGGCGCCAGATCACCCACGAGGAGATCGATGCCGTGGCACGCGAGTGCTGGCCCACCGCCGGCCGCACGGTCTCGATCGAGGACGTCCAGCGCGCCGTGGAGCGCTTCTACGACATCGACCACGCGAGCCTCGTGGGCAACCGCCGCAACCAGGGCCTCATGGAGGCGCGCCACGTGGCCATCTGGCTCTCGCGCGAGCTCTGCGACCGCACCCTCGCCGACATCGGCGAGCACTTCGGCGGGCGCACGCACGCGACGGTCAAGCACAGCATCAACGTGGTGGACGAGGCCCGGCGGACGGATCGCGCGTTCTACGATAGGCTCATGCAGATTCAGGAGTCGATCACCGGCAACGCGTAGCATGGTGAAAGGGTCGTCGAGCACGTGTCGAAAGGTGGTGAAAAGTCGTGGCCTGATGTAGAAGGCGCCCGACGGGCGAGGCGGGGATGTTCACGGGCGTTGACGCCCCGAGACCTCCGCGGGCTTCTCGACAGGCCATCCGAACTGCCACTTCGCTGACTTTTCCACATTTCGACAGACTCTGTTACTACTACTGTTCTTTAGTTCTTATTTAGGTATTAGAGAAAGGGCGCGCCATGAAGTTCACCGTCAGCCAGTCTTCGCTCATGAGGGCGCTCAGCGTGGTAGCGAAGGGCATGGGCACCAACTCGACGCTGCCCATCCTCTCGGGCGTCTACATCCGAGCCGAGGGCGGCCAGCTGGAGTTCCAGACCAACAACCTCACGATCTCCATCCGCCACCTCATCCCCGCCAACGTGGAGGAGCCCGGCGAGACGGTGGTCTCGGGCAAGGTGCTCACCAACATCGTGAAGAATCTCTCGGACTCCGCCGTGACCTTCGAGGGCACGCCCCACTCGGTGACCATCTCGTGCGAGAAGTCCACGTTCCGTCTCAACGCCCTGTCGGCGGCGGACTGGTCGGCGTTCCCCGAGCTCGCCCCCGACCGCACGATCGAGCTCCCGAGCGACCTGCTCTCGCGCATGGTCGACAAGGTCTATCGCGTGACCTCCAAGGAGACCACGCGCCCCATCCTGCAGGGCATCCTGCTGACCGTGGAGGACAACACCATCCGCCTGGTGGCCACCGACTCCTTCCGTCTGGCGGTCTGCGACTCCTCCGTCGAGGCCGCCCCGGGCGAGCAGTTCCGCGCGATCGTGGCCGGCTCGGTCTTCCATGACGTGCTGAGCATGCCCTCGATGACCGACACCATCTCCATCGGCACCACCGAGAGCCAGGTGGTCTTCTCCTTTGGCACCACGACCTTCGTGACCCGCCGCATCGAGGGCAGCTTCCCCGACTACAAGACGCTGCTGCCCCCCACCTGCTCAACGGCCGTGACCATCGACGTGGCCGCCTTCGCCGCCGCGCTCAAGCGCGTCTCGGTCATCGCGCAGCAGAACGCGTCGGTGCGCCTGGACATCGACGCCGACGGCGGCATCGTGCGCCTGTCGGCGAGCTCGCCCGACCAGGGGGAGTCGTCCGAGACCATGGTGTGCGACATCGAGGGTCAGAGCCTCGCCATCGCCGTCAACTACCACTACGCGCTCGACTGCGTGAACGCGGTCTCGGGCACCGAGACGATGCGCCTGGAGCTGCAGGGGTCCACGCAGCCGGGCATCTTCAAGAGCAACGGGAGCATCAACTACCTGTACCTCCTCATGCCGGTGCGTCTGTAGGCGGGCGTGGGACTTCTCGTCACAACGCTCTCGCTCGCCGACTTCCGCAGCTTCGAGCGCCTGGAGGTCGAGCTCTCCCCCGCGGTGACGGTGCTCGCGGGCCCCAACGCCACGGGCAAGACCAACACCGTGGAGGCCATCCAGCTGCTCACGTCGGGCGCCTCGTTCAGGCGGCCGACGCCGGGCCAGCTCGTCCGCGAGGGGGCCGCGAGCGCCCGCGCGGACGCGCGGCTCGAGGGGGACGGCCGCGTGATCGACGTGCGGCTCGACGTGACGGCCCGCTCGCGGCGCTTCTCGCGCAACGGCAAGGCGTGCCGCGCGGCCGACATGCCGCAGAACCTGATGTCGGTGCTCTTCACGCCCGACGACCTGTCGCTCGTCAAGCGCGGGGCGTCGGTCAGGCGAGACGAGCTGGACGCCTTCGGACGGCAGGCCAACCGCGGCTACGCCAACGTGCTCTCCGCCTACCAGCGCGCGGTCGAGCAGCGCAACCGCCTGCTGCGCGAGGACGCGCCGGACCGCGCGCTGCTCGCCGCGTGGGACGAGTCCGTGGCGCTCGGCGGGGCGACGCTGCTCTCCGCGCGGCTGCGCCTCTTCGGCCGCCTCGCCCGTCGCGCGGCCGAGGCGTACCGCGCCATCTCGGGCGGCGAGGAGCTCTCGTGCGTCTACGTCTGCACGCTCGGCGAGGGCCTCGAGGAGCTCTCGCGCGACGAGCTGCGCGAGGTGTTCCTCGAGCGGCTCGAGGCCGCGCGCGCCGACGACCTGCGCCGCCAGCAGACCACCGTGGGGCCGCACCGCGACGACGTGACCTTCCTGGTGGCCGGTCGGGACGCGCGCGCCTTCGCCTCGCAGGGGCAGCAGCGCTCCGTGGCGCTCGCGCTCAAGATGGCCGAGGTGGAGCTCGCCGACGAGATCATCGGCTCCCGGCCGATCCTCCTGCTCGACGACGTGATGAGCGAGCTCGACGAGCGCCGCCGCTCGGCTGCCGTGGCCTTCGCACTCGACGGCATCCAGACCGTGGTGACGACGACCAACCTCGGGTACTTCTCGCCCGAGCTGCTCGACGCGGCGAAGGTGGTGAGCTACGGTGAGTGACGGCGCGCGGCCGGCCACGAGCTCGCTCGAGCGGGACGCCCGCCGCCGAGAGCGCGCCCCGCGGTCGCTCTCGGAGCTCTGCGGCGACTGCCTGGACCGCATCGACCGCGCCGGCGCGGCAGGTTCCACGTGGAGCGCCGGCCGGGCGTGGCACGCGGTCAACGGCGACATCGAGCGCGCCCACACCACCGGCCTCTACGTCCGCGAGCCGCGCAGCCACGAGACGCTGCCGACGCTCCTGGTCTACGTGGACTCCCGCGCCCGCGCCACGGACTTCTCGGCCAACCGGGAGGTCTATCTCGCGCGCCTGGCCAACGTGGGGCTGCGCTTCGCCGACGTCTCGTTTCGCGTGTCAAAGCGGCAGCGCGGCGAGAAGGGCTCCGCGACCTGCGCGGCCGCCGCGTCCGCTCGCACGGCCCCGAGGCCGTTGCCGGAGCTCTCCGCGGAGGAGGCGCGCCGCGTGGAGGAGATGACGGCCGCGCTGCCCGACGCGGTGCGGGAGAGCGCGCGCCGGGCGATGAGCGCCGCGCTTCGGGCCGAGAAGGCCGCCGGCGACCACAATAGCTAAAAAGATGAAGGAGCCCTCAGAGGGCTTCTCAGCGCCTCACAAACGGTATCATGAAGCCGTTTGGTCCCTTTTTGAACACGGCCCGGAGAAACCCGCGCGCTGGGCGCGCCCGCGGGCCGAGGGAGGATGAGCGCGTGGCCAAGAAGAACGAGAACGAGTACGGCGCCGGGGAGATCAAGATCCTCGAGGGCCTCGAGGCGGTCCGCAAGCGTCCTGGCATGTACATCGGCACCACCTCTGCGGCCGGCTTGCACCACCTGGTGTGGGAGATCGTGGACAACTCGGTGGACGAGGCCATGGCCGGCTTCTGCAGCAAGATCAAGGTCACGGTGCACCCGGACAACTCCATCACCGTGGATGACAACGGCCGCGGCATCCCCGTGGAGAAGCACCCCGTCAAGAAGATCCCCACCCTCGAGGTGGTCCTAACGATCCTGCACGCCGGCGGCAAGTTCGACAACAACGCCTACAAAGTGTCCGGTGGCCTGCACGGCGTGGGTGTCTCGGTGGTCAATGCCCTCTCGAAGAGACTCGTGGCGCGGGTGCGCCGCGACGGCAAGGTCTACGAGATGGTCTTCGAGCGCGGCAAGACCGTGCAGAAGATGAAGGTCGTGGGCACGTCCAAGGCCACGGGAACCTCGATCACCTTCTGGCCCGACGAGGAGATCTTCGAGACCACCACCTACAGCTGGGACACCCTGCACGACCACCTGCAGGAGACGGCGTTCCTCAACAAGAACCTCAAGATCACGCTGGTGGACGAGCGCGAGCTCACGCCGCGCACCGAGGAGTTCTGCTACGCCGGCGGCATCGTCGACTTCGTGAAGTTCCTCAACGAGGGCAAGGACATCCTGCCGGGGCTCTCGCGTCCCATCTACATCGAGGGCCGCTCGGCCGCCGATGCGCCGGAGACCCAGATGGGCGAGGTCGAGGTGGCCCTGCAGTGGAACACCGGCTATTCCGAGCACACCCTCTCCTTCGCCAACGACATCTACACCGAGGAGGGCGGCATGCACCTCGAGGGCTTCCGCACGGCCCTCACCAAGGTGATCAACGACTACGGTCGCAAGCAGAACATCATCAAGGAGAAGGACGCCAACCTCACCGGCGACGACATCCGCGAGGGCCTCACGGCGGTCATCTCGGTGAAGCTGCCCGACCCGCAGTTCGAGGGCCAGACCAAGGCCAAGCTCGGCAGCTCCTACATGCGCACCCTCACCAACCGCATCGTGAGCGCGGGGCTGGCCGAGTATCTCGAGGAGCACCCCAACCAGGCCCGCGAGATCCTCAAGAAGGCCAACCAGGCCGCCAAGGGCCGCCTCGCCGCTCAGAAGGCGCGCCAGGCCACGCGCCGCAAGAGTCTGCTCGAGAGCGCGGCGCTGCCCGGCAAGCTGGCCGACTGCTCCGTGCGTGACGCCGAGATGACCGAGCTGTTCATCGTGGAGGGCGACTCCGCAGGCGGCTCGGCCAAGGACGGCCGCCGCCGCGACATCCAGGCCATCCTGCCGCTGCGCGGCAAGATCCTCAACGTGGAGCGCGTGGGCGACCACCGGGCCTTCTCGTCCGACACCATCCAGTCGCTCATCACCGCCATCGGCACCGGCGTCACCACCGGCACGGGCGACGGCGGCGACTTCGACATCACCAAGGCGCGCTACCACAAGATCATCATCATGACCGACGCCGACGTCGACGGCGCGCACATCCGCATCCTGTTGATGACGTTCTTCTACAAGTACATGCGCCCGCTCATCGACGCCGGCTACGTCTACATCGCCACGCCGCCGATCTTTGGTATCAAGGTGCGCAACAAGATCCACTACATCTACCCCGACGGCAAGACGCCCGAGGACGAGATCCTCAACCGCGCGATCCGCGAGCTGGGCCTCAACCCCGACGAGGCGGACGAGAACGACAAGTCCCAGGCCGCCGTCAAGGGCTCGGGCCGCAAGCGCAAGGGCTACTCGGTCCAGCGCTACAAGGGTCTCGGCGAGATGGACCCCAAGCAGCTGGCGTCCACCACGATGGACCCCAAGACGCGCATCCTGCAGCGGGTCTCCATCGAGGACGCCCAGGCCGCCGACCGCGCGGTCCGCGAGCTCATGGGCAACCAGGTGGAGTACCGCCGCGACTACATCGAGAAGCACGCGCACGACGCCCGCTTCCTCGACGCGTAACCGCAGGTCATGAGACAAGGGGGACAGGTTCCTTTGTCTCATTAGAAAACGAATGAGACAAAGGAACCTGTCCCCCTTGTCTCACTCAGAGAGAAAGGCCATACGTGGCAGACGAGAACAACAACAGCACCGAGATGCCCGACGACCTCAGGCGCCTTCTCGCCCGCGCGGAGCGCGACGAGGACGACGGGGCCGACGTCTACACCGAGGATGACGCCGACGAGGCGGACGACGAGGACGACGGCGAGCTCGAGGAGAGCTTCGGCGCCAACAACCGCGGCGAGGACGCCGGCGAGTCCGACATCAACGGCGGCGCGCTGCAGGTCTCCGAGTTCGGGCACGAGATGCGCCAGAGCTTCATCGAGTACTCGATGTCGGTCATCACGGCGCGCGCCCTGCCCGACGTGCGCGACGGCCTCAAGCCCGTGCACCGCCGCATCCTCTACGCGATGAACGAGTCCGGCATCTTCCCCAACCGCCCGCACAAGAAGTCGGCCTGGACGGTCGGCGAGGTCATCGGCAAGTACCACCCGCACGGTGACTCCGCCGTCTACGACACCATGGTCCGTCTCGCCCAGTGGTTCAGCATGCGCGTGCCGCTGATCGACGGCCACGGCAACTTCGGCAACATCGACGGCGACGGCGCGGCGGCCATGCGATACACCGAGAGCCGCCTGGCCAAGCCCGCCATGGAGCTCCTGCGCGACCTGCAGAAGGACACGGTGGACTGGCAGCCCAACTACGACGAGTCGCTCGCCGAGCCCCAGGTGCTGCCCGCGCGCTTCCCCAACCTGCTGGTCAACGGCTCGTCGGGCATCGCCGTGGGCATGGCCACTAACATCCCGCCGCACAACCTCGGCGAGGCCATCGAGGCCACCTGCGCCTTCATCGACAACCCCGACATCACGGTCGACGAGCTCATGCAGGTCATGCCGGGCCCGGACTTCCCCACCGGCGCGCTCATCATGGGCTCTGACGGCATCCGCCAGGCCTACGAGACCGGCCGCGGCTCGATCACCATCCGCGCCAAGGCGCACGTGGAGACCACCAAGACCGGCCGCAGCCGCCTCGTCTTCACCGAGATTCCCTACCAGGTGAGCAAGGGCGCCCTCCAGGAGAAGATCGCCCAGCTGGTCAACGAGAAGCGCATCGAGGGCATCTCGGACATGCGCGACGAGTCCAACCAGAAGGGCCTGCGCCTGGTCATCGAGCTCAAGAAGGGCGTGGTGCCGGAAGTCGTCCTCAACAACCTCTACAAGTTCACCTCGCTGCAGACCACCTTCGGCGTGAACAACCTGGCGCTGGTTGACGGCGTGCCCAAGTGCCTCTCGCTGCGCGAGATCCTGCGCCACTACGTTGACCACCAGGTCGACGTGGTCACCCGCCGCACGCGCTACGACCTCAAGAAGGCCCAGGCCCGCGCGCACATCCTTGAGGGCTACCTCATGGCCCTCGACCACATCGACGAGGTCATCCACATCATCCGCTCGTCTCAGACCGACACCGAGGCGTCCCAGCGCCTCATCGAGCGCTTTGGCTTCTCGCCCGAGCAGACCCAGGCCATCCTCGAGATGCGCCTGCGCCGCCTCACCGGCCTGGAGCGCGACAAGATCGAGGAGGAGCTCGCCGGGCTGCGCCGCGCGATCGCCTACTACGAGGACCTTCTCGCCCACGAGGATAAGATCCTGGGCGTCATCAAGGACGAGATGCGCGAGATCGAGGCCAAGTTCGGCGACAAGCGCCGCACCGAGATCTCCGGCGCCGCGCGCGACCTGGACGTCGAGGACCTCATCGCCGACGAGGACATGGTCGTCACGATCACCCACACCGGCTACATCAAGCGCATCCCGGTAGCCACCTACCGCTCGCAGAAGCGCGGCGGCAAGGGCGTGCAGGGCCTGAGCCTCAAGGACAACGACTTCGTCGAGGACCTCTTCGTGGCGAGCACGCACGACTACGTGCTGTTCTTCACCAACCTCGGCAAGGTCTACCGCCTCAAGGTGCACGAGCTGCCCATCGGTAGCCGTCAGGCGCGCGGCTCGGCGATCGTCAACGTGCTGGCGCTGGCCGAGGGCGAGCACCCCACGGCCGTCATCACCACGCGCGAGTTCCCGGCTGACGAGTACCTGATGTTCGCCACGCGCGGCGGCATGGTCAAGAAGACCGCGATGAGCGAGTATGACCGCACCCGCCGCGACGGCATCATCGCCATCAACCTCAAGAGCGGCGACGAGCTGGTCAACGTGCGCCGCGTGCGCCCCGGCGAGAAGGTCATCCTCGTGTCGTCCGACGGCAAGGCGATTCTCTTCGACGAGTCCGAGGTCCGCGCGATGGGCCGCAACACCTCGGGTGTGCGCGGCATCACCCTCAAGGGCGACGCGCACATGCTGGGCATGGAGATCTCCAACGGCAACGGCGACCTGTTCGTGATCACTGAGAACGGCTACGGCAAGCGCACGCCGGTCTCAGAGTACCCGGAGCACAAGCGCGGCGGCCAGGGCGTCTACACGATCGCGATGACGGCCAAGAAGGGCAGCCTCGTGGCGTGCCGCGTGGTCGGGCCGCAGCACGAGCTCATGATCGTGTCCGAGGAGGGCGTGGTCATCCGCGTGCGGGTCAACGACATCAGCCTGCTCGGCCGCTCCACGCAGGGCGTCAAGGTGATGAACCTCGTGGACGGCGATCGCGTGAGCGCCGTGGCGCGCATGGTGGCGCGCAAGAAGAAGGCGCCCAAGCACGACGCGAGCCAGGGGATGCTGGACCTCGCCTCGGCCGGGGCCCACGACCCCGACGACCCCGTTGACATCGGCGGCGACGAGGAGCTCGACGACTCGCTACTCGACGACGAGGAGTAGCTGACGGCAGCGGCCCGCGACCGGATTTCGGTTGCGGGCCGCTTCTTGTCGGGTGCCGGGTGTTTATCGTCTGCACCTCTCGTCCCGCGCCCTCCGCCGGTCGTGCTCAATTAACCCGCAAAATCTGACATTCACAAACCTTAATCCAGCGAATATATGATTATGAAATCATTTTTTGCGAGTTATCGGACGAGCGAGGGACAGACAAGCGCGAAAAAATGAGCGAGAAGCCCGGCGCTACTCCCCGTCCTGGTCCCCGTGCGTCACGTTGAAGTCCTCGGGCGAGAGGTTCTCCACGAACTTGTGGAACTCCTGCAGCTCGTGCGCCTCCTCGGCCCGCTCGACGCCGTTGAAGTCGGGCATGGCCGCGGTGCTGATGACCTCGTCGTCGGCATAGACCGGCACCTCGAGGCGTACGGCCAGCGCGATCGCGTCGGACGGTCGGGAGTCAAGGAGGACGTGCTCCCCGTCCGCGCGCACGAGGTCGATCTGCGCGAAGAAGGTGGTGCCCTGGACCGACGTCACGCGAACGGACTCGACGCGCCCGCCCAGCGCGGAGATGGTGGAGCAGAGCAGGTCGTGGGTCATCGGGCGGCCGCCCTGACGCTCGCGCACGCCCATCGTGATGGCCGTGGCCTCGACCGAGCCGATGCGGATGGGAAGCTGCAGCGAGCCCTCGTTGCCCGACTGGTCATGTGCGCGCAGGGACACCCACAAAGCAACCAGGCCACCCCCGCCGACGAAGCCCCCTATGCCCACCCTTCTC
>NZ_CBIFYV010000094.1:0-27796 GCF_966187215.1 Thermophilibacter sp. | reverse complement strand
CAAAGCCGAGAAGAACCCTCCGACTTCCGCGAAACCTTGAGCAGCAAGACCCCGCCGCGGCACGCGCTACTTCTTGACGAGCCCCAGCACGCCGCCGACGATGCTGGCGATGCCGGCGATGATGAACAGCCACGACCCGATCAGCAGGTTGACCGTGATGTAGCCGCCCAGCGACTCGTTGGCGTTGGAGACGTTGAGGGCGAGAAGCGCGAGCAGCGCCGCGCCGCACACGATCGAGAGGATGTTGCCCGCCTTGCCCTTGGCGAGCAGGGCTCCCAGCAGGGCGACGACGCCCGGAACCACGAACAGGAGCGCAGCGGGGTTGCCGTCGAGGTGCTGCCCCATGAAGTCGATGCCGAAGGCGGCGTTGAAGGCGCTGAAGCTGAACTCATAGCCAAAGATGCTCGTGCCCACGAACGGCAGGAAGAAGGCCACGATCATGACCACGGCGGCCACGAGCCTCACGAGGCGCGCCGCGGCGGCCTTGTCGCCAGCGGCGGGCGCGACGGGCGTGACAACGGGACCGGAGGCGCCGGCTGCGGGCGCGGAACCGCCCGCGGGAGCAGCGGGATTCAGCGGGGTGCCGCACGCGGGACAGAACTTGGTGCCGTCGGGAACCTGGGCACCGCACTTGGGACAGAACATGAGACCCTCCCTTGAGCCGAGCGGCGGGCGCCGGCCCGCCACGGTTTCTCCACGTTCCACCCGCGAGCATAGCACGACGACGAGGCCCGCGCGGCGCTATCCCAGGATGCGGCCGCCCCTCTCGGCCATCTCGGCGAGCAGCCCGCCCACGGCCGTGACCTCGTCGGCGTCCGCGCGCCAGTCCCAGTTGCCCTCGGCCACGCCCGGTACGTTCATGCGCGCCTCGTCGCCCAGGCCGAGCACGTCCTGCAGCGGCACGATCGCCACGTCGGCGTCGGAGGCTAGCACGCGGTCCATGATGTCGCGCGCCAGCCCGACCGCCTCCTCGCGGCCCGCGCCGAAGCGGCTCTCGCAGAAGCCCACGAGCGTCTGGTTGTCGTGCGTCCCCGTGTAGGCCACGGTCTCGGGCCGCGGGACGTAGCCCTCGCGCACGTCGCCGTCGAAGAACTGGGCCACGTCCATGCCCGGGAAGCCCGTCGAGCACATGAGCGCGCGAACCGCCGGCGTGACCACGCCCAGGTCCTCGGCCACAAACGGCAGCGGCCCAAACTGGGCGCGTGCCGCCTCGAAGAGCTCGCGACCGGGCCCGTAGGCGTAGGAGCCCGTCGACGCGTCCTTCCCGGCCGGGATCGCGTAGAACGACGAGAACCCGATGAAGTGGTCAAGCCGCACCATGTCGTAGAGCGCCAGCGCGCGGCTGAAGCGGCGCAGCCACCAGCCGTAGTTCTGCTCGCGCAGGATGTCCCAGCGATAGGTGGGGTTGCCCCACAGCTGCCCCTCGGGCGCGAAGGCATCGGGCGGGGCGCCCGCCTGGCGACGCGGATAGCCGCTCTCGTCCAGGTCAAAGATGTCCGGCTCGCTCCACACGTCGGCGGAGTCGGCCGAGACGTACATCGGCATGTCGCCGATGATGCGCACGCCCCGCTCGTGCGCGTAGGCGAGAAGGTCCTCCCACTCGCGCTGGAAGCGGTACTGCAGCCGGCACTCGGACTCGACCGCCTTGCTCAGCCGCGGGTCGTCGGCGAGCTTGGGGGAGTAGGTGCGGAAGGGCTCCGGCCACTCCTGCCAGGGGACCTCGTCGCCGAGAAGCCCCTTGACGGCGCGGAAGGTGGCGTACGGGCGGAGCCAGTAGTCGTTCTCGGTGTGGAAGCTCAGGTAGTCGGGGTCGTTGCCCACGCGCTCGAGCGCGGCCAGGGCCTCCTCCTCGCCCTCCTCGAGCAGCGCCAGGTTGCCCGCGAAGGCGCCGAGCCCCGCGTACGGCGAGCCGAAGCGGTCACAGGGGTTCACGGGCAGCACCTGCCAGTACTTCTGCCCCGCCGCGGCGAGCCAGTCCACGAAGCGCCGCGCGGGCGCGCCCAGCGTGCCCGGCTCCCCGCCGTTGGGAACCGACGTCACGTGGCAGAGCACGCCCATGCCCCGCTCGAGCGGGGCCTGCAGACGCCGCTCGTCGTGGAAGTGCAGCACCGCGGTACCCAGCGGCCAGAGGAAGACCTCGGCCTGGCCGTGGCTCACGCGGGGGACCTGCCCGGACACGAGGTCGCTCACCTGCTGGCCGCCCACCGGCACGCGCACCGTGCGCGCGTCGGACAGGCTCGCGTTGACGAGCACGCACACGCGCTCCTCGCCCGTGCCGCGCCAGAAGCCAAAGACGTCGTCACCTGACGAGAAGGGCTCGAACTCGCCGTCGACCAGCACCGGCAGCGCGCGGCGCAGCGCGATGGCGTTGCGGTAGACGGCCGTGCAGTCGGCCCGGCCGCCGTCCCACGGGAAGCTCGCGCGGTTGTAGGGGTCGCGGAAGCCCTCGACGCCCCGCTCGTCGCCGTAGTAGACGCAGGGCACGCCCGGCAGCGTCATCTGCAGCAGCGCCACCACCCACAGCCGCGAGACGGCCAGCGAGGCCTGCTCGTCGGTGAGGCGCCAGCCCGCGCGCTCCTCCTCCGGGATCGAGTCGGGGTCGGGCGCGCCGCCGAGCACCGTGAACAGCCGCTCGCGGTCGTGGCTGCCCACCAGGTTGAGCGCCGAGTAGAAGTTGTCGCGCGGGTAGTTCTCGCGCAGCTGCTCCAGGCGCTCGGCCAGCTCACCGGCTCCGATGTGGCCGCACACGTACGCGAGAAGCCCCTCGCGCACGGGGTAGTTCATCGTGGCGTCGAGCTCGGCGCCCTGGAAGTAGTGGCGCAGCTTGCCGTACGCCTGCTTGTTGGAGGCGTCCTCCCAGACCTCGCCTATGAGCACGCCGTCGGGCCTCTCGGCGAGCAGGGCGCGCTTGATCTGCGCGATGAACTCGTCGGTGAGCTCGTCGGCCACGTCGAGGCGCCACCCGCGCGCGCCGGAGCGCAGCCAGTGCCGGATCACGCCGTGCCGGCCGCACACCAGCTCGTGGAAGGCGTCGCAGTCCGAGCGGACGGACGGGAGGTTCTGGTCGCCCCACCAGCCGGCGTAGGTGCCGTCGTCGTTGAAGGTGAACCAGTCGCGGTACGGGGAGGCGTCGCCCTGCCAGGCGCCCGGCTCCGCGTAGGTGCCGAAGCGGTTGAAGTAGCGCGAGTCGGCGCCCACGTGGTTGAAGACGCCGTCCAGGATGATCGAGATGCCGCGCTCGGCGGCGTCCACGCACAGCGCCCGGAAGCTCTGCTCGTCGCCGAGCATCGGGTCGATGCGCAGGTAGTCGGCCGTGTCGTAGCGGTGGTTGCTCGCCGCCTCGAAGATCGGGTTGAGGTAGATCGCCGTGATGCCCAAATCCTCGAGGTACTCGAGCCTCTCTCGGATGCCCTCGAGCGTGCCGCCGTAGAAGTCCCAGCGCGCCACGCTGCCGTCCTCGGCGCGCGCGTAGCTGGGCGGGGTGTCCCAGTCCTCCAGCACGGCGCGGTCGGGGCCGCCCTTGCGCTGGATGGCCAGCGAGTCCGCGGCGCGCTCGCGCCAGTCCTCCCCGCGCGCGAAGCGGTCGGGGAAGATCTGGTAGACCACGCCCTCGCGATACCACCGCGGCTGCGGCGTGCGCGGCTTGTAGACCGTGAGCTGGAACGACGGCGGGTCCCCGTAGGCGAAGGCGCCCTCGCCGGTGACCCAGCCGCCCCCGCGCGCGCCGTAGCGCCACACCGACCCGTCCTTGGCCTCGATGTCGAAGCTGTACCACGCCACGCCCGTCTCGCGCGGCGTGTACTCCACCGAGAAGTGCAGGTAGGACCCCATGTCCGTGCCGCGCATCTCAAAGAGCTCCTCGCCGCGCTCGTCGGTCCAGACGCGCAGGTTGCAGAAGACGACCTCCTCGTCCCACACGTTGATGCTGAGCGTGACGGAGCCGCCCAGCTGGACGGCTCCGAAGGGGTTCCTGTACTCCAGGTCGGACGTGACGTGACGTGCCCTCAACTGCTACCTGTCTCTCCGCTTGTTGTACCTGATGATCTCCGGGTGGAGCTCATGGTAGATGTCCATGTAGTCGTTGGCGGCGCGGCGCCAGCTGAAGTCGGCGGCCATGGCCTGGAGCATGAGCTGGTGCCAGGCGTCCGGCTGCGTCCAGAAGATCTCGCAGGCGCCCAGCAGGGTGTCGGCCATCTCGTCGGCGTTCATGTTGGCGAACGAGAAGCCCGTGCCCTCGCCGGTGTACTTGTTGTACGGGACCACCGAGTCGCGCAGGCCGCCGGTCTCGCGCACGAGCGGCAGGGTGCCGTAGCGCATGGCGATCATCTGAGACAGGCCGCACGGCTCGAACTCCGACGGCATGAGCAGCAGGTCGCCGCCCGCGTACATGCGGTGCGAGAGCGCGTTGTCAAAGGCGATGCGCGCGCACATCTGGTCGCCGTACTTGGCGTCGAAGTAGCGGAACGCGTCCTCGTGGTCCTTGTCGCCGGTGCCGAGGATGGCCACCTGCACGCCGCGCTGCATGAGGTGGTCCATCGCGTAGCGCACCAGCCCCAGGCCCTTCTGGTCCGTGAGGCGGCCGATGGAGACCACGAGCGGGCGCGTGGGGTCCTGCGCCAGGCCCAGCTCCTCCTGCAGCGCACGCTTGCACTCGGCCTTGCCGGCCAGGTCCTGCGCGTTGTAGTTGGCCGCGATCATCGGGTCGCTGACCGGGTCCCAGATGGTCTGGTCGATGCCGTTCAGGATGCCCGCCAGCGAGCCGCTGCGCATGCGGAAGATGCCGTCGAGGCCCTCGCCGTAGAAGGGCATCTGCAGCTCGTAGGCATAGCTCGGGCTCACCGTGGTGAGGTAGTCCGCGTAGAGCAGGGCGCCCTTCATGAAGTTGATGGAGTCGCTGTCGCAGCGGAGCTGGTCGCGCGCGGCCGGGATGTGGCCCAGCCCGAGCACGCCGTCGAGCATCTTGTCCGAGAACTGGCCCTGGAACTTCACGTTGTGGATCGTGAACACGGTCTTGACGTTGGCGCACTGCGGGACCTGCTGGTAGAACTCGCGCAGGAAGACGCAGCACAGCGCCGTCTGCCAGTCGTTGCAGTGCAGCACGTCGCACTCGAGCTCGGGCACCTTGGCGATCGCCTCGCAGATCGCCTTGCTGAAGAAGGCGAAGCGCTCGCCGTCGTCGTAGTAGCCGTAGATGCCGTCGCGCTTGAAGTAGGCCTCGTTGTCCACGAAGTAGAAGTCGAGCCCCTGCAGCGTGAGCTTCTCGATGCCGCAGTACTCGTTGCGCCAGGCCAGGGGCACGTAGAAGTCGGCCACGTGCTTCATCCGGTCCTTGTACTCCTGCGGGATGCTCGCGTACTTGGGCAGAATCACGCCCACGCGGGCGCTGGCGTGCTTGAGCGCGCGGGGAAGCGAGCCGGCCACGTCCCCGAGGCCGCCCGTCTTGGCAAACGGGACGGCCTCAGAGGACGCGAAGAGGACCCTGAGCTTCCTGCGCTTTGCGTTCGCAGTTGTCAAAGCTCCCCCTCTTGCCTACTCGTGTGCCTTTTCCTTGATGAGGATGTCCTCGGGGGTGCCGCGCATCTCGGTGCCCGCGGGGACCACGTTGGCGCGGTCCACGATGGCGTTCTCGACGCGCGCGCCGCTCTTGACCACGCAGCCCTGCATCACGATGGAGTTGCGCACGGTCGCGCCGGCCTCCACGATGACGTTGCGGCCCAGGATGGAGTCGCTCACGCTGCCGTAGATGCGGTCGCCGGACGCCACCGCGGAGTTGCAGACGTGGCTGCCCACCTCGAACTTGGCCGGCGGGGTGTCGTGCGTCTTGGTCTTGATCGGGCGCTCGGGCGAGAAGAGCTCGCCGGTGATGCGCGGGTCGAGCAGGTCCATGTTGGCGCGGTAGTACGTGCGCTTGTTGAAGATCGGCGCGACATAGCCGTCGAAGTTGTAGACCTGCACGTTCACGCGGCCGTAGTCGCCGGACATGGCCTCGAAGAGGTCGAGGTAGTCGGTGGGCGCGTACCAGTCGAACATGTCGAGCAGCAGCTGGCGGTTGATGACGAAGCAGTCGAGGAACATCGTCTCGCCGAAGGTGACGCCGTGGTGCGTGCCCGAGACGCGCCCGTCCACGACCTCGAGGGCCGTCACGTCGGCGTCCTTCTCGGAGGCCGTCTTGGCGAGCACCGTGATGTCGGCGCCGGACTCCTTGTGCGCGTCGTAGACCTTGTTGAGGTCGACGTTGTACACGAAGTTGGCCGTCGCGCAGATCACGGCGTCGGCCGAGGAGCGCGTGAAGTAGCTCTTGTTGTGCACGAGGTCGCGCAGCAGGAAGCGCGAGCCGGTGCGGGAGGTGCCGAAGGCGGAGCCGGGCAGGATGAACAGGCCGCCGTTCTTGCGGTCGAGGTCCCAGTCCTTGCCGGAGCCCACGTGGTCGATAATCGAGCGGTAGTTGTACGGCATGACCATGCCCACGGTGCGGATGCCGCAGTTGACCATGTTGGACAGCGCGAAGTCGACCAGGCGGTAGCGACCGAAGTAGGGAAGCGACGCCACGGGGCGGCTCTCGGTGAGCGGGCTGGACTCCTTGGCGGAGTAGTTGCAGGTGATGAGGCCGATGACCTTCTCCATGACTAGTTCTCCCCCTTCCCAACGACAACGTCGTTTCCGATGACGGCGGTGTCCTTGGTCTGGTCGACGCTTCCGACGCTGACGTTCTCCTCGACCACGGAGTTCTCGCCGAGAATGGCGCGCACGACGTTGGCGCCGTCCTTGACCACGGCGCCGGGCAGCAGCACCGAGTCGACGACGGTCGCGCGCTCGCCGACGTAGGCGTCGGTCGAGAGAATCGAGTGCCGGGCCGTGCCGTAGACCTGACAGCCGTTGGCCACGAGGCAGTCGTCGACCGTGCCGTCACGGCCCACGAACGCGGGCGGGCGCGTGGAGGCGTTGCTCATGATCGGGAAGTCGGTGCTGAAGATGTCGAAGGCCGGGTCGGGGCCGAGCAGGTCCATGCTCGTCTCGTGGTAGCTCGAGATGGTGCCGACGTCGCGCCAGAAGCCCTCGAACTTGTAGGTGTAGAGGCGCTTGCCCTGCTCGAGGAGCTTCGGGATGATGTTGTTGCCGAAGTCGTGCTCGGAGGTCTGGTCGAGCGCATCCTCCTTGAGCGTCTCGACGAGAAGGTCCGTGGTGAAGATGTAGATGCCCATCGAGGCGAGGTTGCTGTCGGGCTTCTTGGGCTTCTCGGTGAACTTGGTGATGCGGCCGTCCTCCTCGGCGGTCAGGATGCCGAAGCGGGAGGCCTCCTCCCACGCCACCGGCATGACGGCGATCGTGAGGTCGGCGTTGTTCTTCTTGTGGGTCTCCAGCATGTCGTCGTAGTCCATGCGATAGAGCTGGTCGCCGGAGAGGATGAGCACGTACTCGGGATCGTTGGTCTCGATGTAGCCGAGGTTCTGGGTCACGGCGTCAGCGGTGCCCTCGTACCAGGCGCCGCCGCTCTGCGTGGCGAACGGGGGGAGGATCGACACGCCACCGCCGCGCTCGTCGAGGTTCCAGGCCTCGCCGGTCCCGATGTAGCTGTGCAGCAGATACGGGCGATACTGCGTCAGCACGCCCACCGTGGTGATCCCCGAGTTGGCACAGTTCGACAGCGCGAAGTCAATGATGCGGAACTTCCCGCCGAACGAGACGGCCGGCTTGGCGACGTTGCTCGTCAGCGCACCGAGACGACTGCCCTGGCCGCCGGCCAGCAGCATGGCGATGCACTCTTTCTTGCTCATACCCCCACTCCTTTCGACAACCCACACGGGAGCGAAAGCCCCCAACACATACTCCTAAATGTGCCAGATGTCCGACATGTACTCACGAATCGTTCGGTCTGAGGAGAAGTATCCGGCCTTGGCGGTATTGTGGAGCGCCGAGCGGTTCCACGCCTGGCGGTCGCCGTAGGCGGCGGTCAGCTCGTCCCACGCCTGGACGTAGGCGTGGAAGTCGCGCAGCACGAGGTCGGGGTCGTTGTCGACCATCAGGTAGTCGTGGATGCTGTCGAAGTTGCCCGAGAGGCGCGCGAGCGAGCCGTCGGTGAGCATGTCCACGATGCGGCCCAGGCGGTCGCGGTCGGCGTTGTACTGGTCCCACGCGTAGTAGCGGCCCGACGCGCGCAGCGCCTCGACCTCGTCGGCGTGCAGGCCGAAGATCTTGATGTTCTCGGGGCCCACGAGCTCGGAGATCTCGACGTTGGAGCCGTCGAGGGTGCCCAGCGTGATGGCCGCGTTCATCATGAGCTTCATGTTGGAGGTGCCGGAGGCCTCGGCGCCGGCCACGCTGATCTGCTCGGAGATCTCGGCGGCGGAGTAGATCAGCTGCGCGTTGGAGACCGCGAAGTTGGGCACGAAGGCCACCTTGATCTTGTCGTTGGCGCGCTCGTCGCCGTTGATGACGTCGGCCACCGAGTTGATGAGGCGGATGACCTCCTTGGCGAAGGTGTAGCTCTGCGCCGCCTTGCCCGAGAAGATGAAGGCCGTGGGCCGCGGGCTGTAGCTCGGGTCGGCGAGGATGCGGTTGTAGACGTCGAGCACCTTGAAGACGTTGAGCAGCTGGCGCTTGTAGGCGTGGAAGCGCTTGACCTGCACGTCGAAGACCATGTTGCAGTCGAGCTCCACGCCCGAGGTCTCCTTGATGTAGGCGGCCAGGCGCTCCTTGTCGGCGCGCTTGGCGGCCTCCATGCCCTCGAGGAAGCTGGCGTCCTGCTCAAAGGGCACGAGCTTCTCGAGCTCGTCGGCGTCGTCCATCCAGCCGTCGCCGATGGCCTCGTTGATGAGCCTGGCGTAGGGCGGGTTGGCCTCGCAGAGGAAGCGGCGGTGCGAGACGCCGTTAGTCTTGTTGTTGAAGCGGTGCGGCATCAGCTCGTAGAACTCGTGGAACACGGAGTCCTTGAGGATCTGCGTGTGCAGCGCCGAGACGCCGTTGATCGAGTGGCTGAAGATGATCGAGAGGTTGGCCATGCGGACCTGGCCGTCCCAGAGGATGGCCGTCCTGGACAGGATGTCGGTCCAGGTGCCGTCGTTGGGCGAGAGGTGCTGGGCGAGGTTGTCGCGGTAGCGGCGGTCGACCTCCTCGATGAACATGTAGACGCGCGGCAGCAGCGTGCGGAACGTGTTGATGGGCCACTTCTCGAGCGCCTCGGGCATGACCGTGTGGTTGGTGAACGAGATGGTCTGCTTGGCCACCTTGTAGGCGAGGTCGAAGTCCACGCCCTTCTCGTCGACGAGAAGGCGCATAAGCTCGGGGCCGCACATGGCGGGGTGCGTGTCGTTGGTGTGGATGCAGACGTGGTCGCCCAGGTGCTCCCAGTCGGGACCGAAGTCGCGCTCGTAGGTGCGCAGGATGGTCTGCAGGCCGGCCGAGACGAACAGGTACTCCTGCTTGAGGCGCAGCATACGACCGTGCTCGCCGGCGTCGTTGGGGTACAGGATCGTGGAGATGGCCTCGACGTCCGAGCGGAACTTGTTGGCGCGCGCGTAGTCGCCGGCGTTGAAGGCGTCGAGGTCGAAATCCTCGGTGTAGGGCTCGGCCGACCACAGGCGCAGCTTGTTCACGACCTTGCCGCCGTAGCCGATGATGGGCACGTCGTACGGGACGGCGCGGATCTTCTCGCCGCCCTCCTGGGTGAACCAGTAGCTGCCGTTCTCGCCCTCGTGGCGCACGACCTGCGCGCCGAACTGCACCACCACGGCGCTGCCGTCCTTGCGGGTCTCCCAGGGGAAGCCGTTGGCGAGCCAGTTGTCGGTGCGCTCGACCTGACGGCCGCCCTCGATGTACTGGCGGAACAGGCCGTAGCGGTAGCGCATGCCGTTGCCGTAGCCGGCGATGCCCTCGTGGGCCATGGAGTCGAGGAAGCACGCGGCCAGGCGGCCCAGGCCGCCGTTGCCGAGACCCGGGTCGGCCTCCTGGCGGCAGAGCTCCTCGAGCGAGGAGCCCATGTCGCGCACGCCGGCTGCCACGAGGTCGCGCACGCCGAAGTTGATCAGGTAGTTGTCGAGCAGCGGACCGAGGAGGAACTCGAGCGAGAAGTAGTAGACCTTCTTGGCCTCCTTGGGGTGCGAGGTCGGGAAGATCGCGCGGCCCTTGTTGGCGATGAGCTCGGCGAGCGCGAAGTAGCGCTCGTTGTCGGGCAGCTCCTCGAAGGGGGTGCCGTAGCGCGTGAGGCAGGCCTCGCGGTACTGCTCGATGAAGTCCTGCTCGTTCTCGAAGATCTTTGTGTCGGTCAACGCTGCTCCTCAGTACGTGTTCACGAGCCCGGGCGCGCGGCCGACGTGGCGGCGCGCCCGTCTCCGGAATGGGGCCGCCTCGAGGACGGCCCCGTCAAGCTTACTCCGCGGAGGGCCTCTTCTTCGCGGGAGCCTTCTTTGTTGACGCGCCCTTTACGGACGCGGCCCTCTTGGCGGCCGGCTTCTTGGTCGCGGGCTTCTTGGCAGCCGACGCCTTGGACGCGCCGGACTTGGTCGCCGACTTAGCGCCAGCGGACTTGGCGGTCTTCTTGGCCGGGCGGCGCAGCGTGCCGGTCTTCTTGAGGACCATGCCGCCCAGCGGGGGCACGCGCACCACGATGGACTGCTCGCGGCCGTTCCAGGGCTCATCCTGGCACTTGAGCTTGCCCTCGTTGGTCACGCCCGAGCCGCCGTAGCGGACGTCGTCGGTGTTGAAGAGCTCCTCGTAGACGCCCCACTCGGGCACGCCCATGCGGAAGTTCTCGCGCGCGTTGACGTCAAAGTTGATGAGGATGACGAGGTCCTCCTTGGCGTCGTCGCCGCGGCGGACGAAGGTGAGGATGGACTGGTCGGCGTTGTCGGCGTCGATCCACTCGAAGCCCTCCGGCGAGAAGGACTTCTGCCAGAGCGTGGGGTGCTCGTTGTAGAAACGGTTGAGGTGCCGGATGAAGCGCTGCTGGTGGCGGTGCGTGTCGTACTGCTCGGCCAGGAAGTACTGGATGGCCTCGTAGTAGCGCCACTCGATGAACTGGGCGATCTCGTTGCCCATGAAGTTGAGCTTGCCGCCCGGGTGCATCATCTGGTAGAAGGCGAGCGCCCTCATGCCCGCGAACTGGCGCCAGTAGTCACCGGGCATGCGCGTGATGAGCGAGCACTTGCCGTTGACCACCTCATCGTGGCTGAGCGGCAGGATGAAGTTCTCGTTGAACTGGTACATGGACGAGAACGTGAGCATGCGGTAGTTGCCCGGGCGCCAGGGGAAGTCGGTCTGCATGTAGTGCAGGGTGTCGTTCATCCAGCCCATGTCCCACTTGAAGTGGAAGCCCAGGCCGCCGTCCTCGGGCGGGTAGGTCACGAGCGGCCAGGCGGTGGACTCCTCGGCGATCATCATGACGTCGGGATAGAACTTGCCCATCGCGGTGTTGGTCTGGCGGATGAACGCCGAGGCGTCCAGGTCCTCCTCGGTGCCCTTCTCGTTGAAGCGCTTCTGGCCCGGGTCGTCGATGCCGAAGTTCATGTAGAGCATGCTCGAGACGCCGTCCATGCGGATGCCGTCGGCGTGGAAGCGCTCGGCCCAGAACAGGGCGTTGGAGACCAGGAAGCTGCGGACCTCGCCGCGCGCGTAGTCAAACTGGTGCGTGTTCCAGTTGGGGTGGATCTTGTGCTCGTAGAGCATCTCGCCGTTGAACGTGGCGAGGCCCTCGGAGTTGGCGCAGAAGCCGCCGGGCACCCAGTCAAGGATCACGCCGATGCCGGCCTCGTGGCAGGCGTCGATGAAGTGCATGAACTGGCGCGGGTTGCCGTAGCGCGAGGTGGCCGCATAGTAGCCCGTGGGCTGGTAGCCCCAGGAGCCGTCGAAGGGGTGCTCGTTGACGGGCATGACCTCGATGTGCGAGTAGCCCATCTCCTTGACGTAGGCCACGAGCTCGTCGGCCAGGTCATCGTAGGAGTAGACCACACCGCGCTGCGCGGGGAACGGGTCGCCGGGGCCGGGGTAGGTGCCGTCGGGGCGCGGCTCGCCCTGGGGCTCGTCGCCGTGGCGGCGCCAGCTGCCGAGGTGCACCTCGAAGATGTTGAGCGGCTCGGCGAACATGTCGCGCTTGGCGCGGGCGTCGAGGTAGGAGCCGTCCTTCCAGCCGTAGCCGTCGAGGTCGAAGGCGCGCGAGGCGGTGCCCGGGATCTTCTCGGCGTAGAAGCCGTACGGGTCGGCCTTGTAGAGCTTCTCACCCGCGTTGGTGACGATCAGGTACTTGTAGAGGTCGCCCTCCTGGATGCCGGGGACGAAGCCCTCCCAGACGCCGCCCGACTGGGTCTGGGTGAGCGGAGTGGCCTGCTCGTCCCAGCCGTTGAAGTCACCGATGACGTGGACGCTCTGGACGCGCGGGGCCCAGACGGCGAAGTGGTAGCCGTGCGTTCCGTCGTCGGTCACCGCGGGGTGGGCGCCCATCTTCTCGTAGCTGCGGTACCACTCTCCGCGGGCAAAGAGGAACAGGTCGTCGTTGCTCAGATAGAGGCTGCTGTCGAGAGACTCCATGTCACACTCCTCGAAGGCCGGACAAAGCGCAGTACGGATTCATTGTGAGCTTTCGCGCGGGCGGCTGTCCATGAAAAAACCGCGAACGTAAGAAACGGGGCGAGAGCTGGCGCGCGTTGGCGGGCGGACGGGACGCGAGGGGGCGGGCCGGAGGCTTTTGGCGCCACCGACGTGACGCGCTGCGAGCAATTAACACGCAAATACTGACAAGTATGTTTTTCTTTCCTGCAAATATATGAATATGAAATCATTTTTTGCGTGTTAATTGCGGCGGGCGAGCGGCGACAGCGTACGGCGACAGAGCGCGCGGCGGCGGGCAGCGGCGTACGGCGACGGAGCGCGCGGCGGGGCGGGTGGCGCACGCGCACAAGAAAACGCGGAAGTCTGTCACCGCAGCAACAGACTTCCGCGTTTCTCTAAGCAAGCCGGGGCGAGAAGCTCCGACTTTCGCGCATTCCGAAGCGCGGCCCGGGGGCCGCGAGGCGCCCAGCCGCGCGCAGATCAGGCGGCTAGTAGTTGATCGCCTGCTCCTCGAAGTAGGCCTGCGGGTGGTTGCAGACCGGGCAGACCTTGGGAGCCTCGGCGCCCACGTGCAGGTGGCCGCAGTTGCGGCACTTCCACACCTTGACGCCCGGGCGCGCGAAGACCTCGCCCTTCTCGACGCGCTCGGCCAGCTTGTTGTAGCGCTCCTCGTGGTGCTTCTCGACCTCGCCGACCAGTCGGAACTTGGCCGCGATCTCGGTGAAGCCCTCGGCGTCGGCAGTCTCGGCGAAGCCCTTGTACATCTCGGTCCACTCGTAGTTCTCGCCCGCCGCGGCGTCCTTGATGTTGGTCAGGGTGTCGGGCACCTCGCCGCCGTGGAGGTACTTGAACCACATCTTGGCGTGCTCGCGCTCGTTGCCGGAGGTCTCGGTGAAGATCGCGGCGATCTGCTCGTAGCCCTCCTTCTTGGCCTTGGACGCGTAGTAGCTGTACTTGTTGGTGGCCTCCGACTCGCCGGCGTACGCCGCCTCGAGGTTCTTCTTGGTCTGGGAGTTCTCAAAGTCGACAGCCATGGCTGCTCCTCTCCGGTCCCCCGCGGGGGACGCCGCGCACCGGCCCGCTGCCGGCGCCTTCCTGAGAGTATACCCCCGCCGACACTTGATTCAGACGACCCAGCAACCGTTCGACGAGCGGCAGAACCCCTCGCGCTCCAGCTCCCCGAGCAGGGCGAGAAGCTCCCCGCGCGCGATCGGCTCGCGCCCGCGGGCGGCGAGCGCCTCCGCGAGCGCCGGCTCGAGCTCCTCGACGGTGACCCCGCCCCCGCGCCCGCGGGCGAGCAGCACGCGCAGCAGCTCGGCGCGCAGCTGGCGGTGCGACCCCTCGAAGCGCGACTGGCGCGCGTGGGTGCGGGATCGCCGGCTGGGGTTGGGCACGGTTCGCTTGAGGTAGGCGCCGTAGTCGAGAAGGGCGTAGTACCAGGCGCGCGGGTCGTCGACCGGGTCGTGCGCGGGGTCGCCCTCGCCCGGCGGGCAGGTGGCGCGCAGGATCGGCACGAGCGCGCGGTCGGCCACGCCGTCCTCGCCGGGGAAGAGCTCGTGCAGCAGCACGGAGCGCACGTTGGTCTCGAGGTAGACGGCCGGCAGGTCGAAGGCGAACGCCCGGATGCCCGCCGCCGTGGCCGGGCCGATGCCGGGCAGGGCCGTGAGCGCGGCCTCGTCGGAGGGGAGCGCGCCGCCCGCCTCGGCGACGCCCTGCGCCGCGCGGTGCAGCGCGAGGGCGCGCCGGTTGTACCCGAGGCCCTGCCACTCGTCGAGCACGTCGGCCGGGTCGGCCGCCGCGAGGGCCCGCACGTCCGGGAAGCGCTGGAGCCAGCGCTGCCAGCGGCCGTCCACGCGCGAGGTCTGCGTCTGCTGGAGCATCACCTCGGAGATCCAGATGGCATAGGGGTCGCGCGTGCGGCGCCACGGGAGGTCGCGATAGAGCTCGCGGCCGCGCTCGAGGACCGTGGCGCGGAAGGCGAGAAGCTCCGCCGCGTCGGGCGCGGGGCGGGGCGGGGTGGGAGCCGTCATGCGACCCCGTCCGAGGGCGCGGCGTCGTCGGGTCCCGCGGCGCCGGCGCCGCCGTCCGTGAGGGCGGCGTCCGAGGCGGCGCAGCGGGCGCGCGCCTCCTCCGTCGGGACCAACTCGAACGTCCCCTCGAAGACCGGCGAGAGCCCCTCGGCCACGAGCTGGTGCAGCGTCACGCGCGAGAAGTACGCGCGCAGTAGGCGCTCGGCGTTGGCCCAGACGCAGGTGAACGGGCAGCTCTCGATGTTGTGGCACGGCCCGCCGTTGTCCTGGCAGCGGCAGCCCGAGATGACCACGGGGCCCTGCACCGCCTCGACGAGGTCGAGCAGCGTCACCTCGCGCGGGTCCACGGCCAGGCGCATGCCGCCCGTGGCCCCGCGGCTGTTCTCCACGATGCCCGCGACCCCGAGGTCGTGCTGGATGGAGCGGGCGAAGGAGTACGGCACGTCACCCTCGCGCGCGGCCGTGCGCACGGAGACGACCCCGCCCGGGTCCCTCACGAGCGCGGCGAGCATGCGCAGCGCGTAGTCGGTCTTTCTCGACAGGTCCATCGGTGGCTCCTCCCCCGTCGGTCTGCTCAGTCGTCCCAGTCGAGCACGGGCCACCCGCGGCGGCGTGCGCTCATCCTGAGCGTCTTGCCGGGGCAGACGGCGAACGCCTCGGTCGCGTGCTCGAGAAGGTCCGCATCGGAGTGGTGGTCGGCATAGGCGCGCGCGAGCTCCCACGCGCCCGCGCCAAGGTGCTCGTCGCACCAGCGCGTGACGGCGTGGTACTTCTCGGCACCCGCCACCACCGGGCCCTCGACGTGCCCGGTGTAGCGGCCCGACGCGTCGCGCTCCATGCGGGTCGCCGCGAAGCCGTCCATGCCCATGCGGCGGGCGGCGACGGCGGCGATGGGCTCGAACGTGGCCGAGACGAGCAGCGTGACCATGCCCTCCGCGCGGCAGCGCTCCGCCTCCGCGAGGGCGCGCGGACGGTAGCGCGGGGACAGGACCTCGTCGTGGAAGTGCTCGAGAATGGTGTCCACGTCCCCGGACTCGAAGCCGCCGAGCGCCCCGAACACGAGCTCGCGCGCCTCCGCCTGGCGGTACGGGAGGTGCAGCTTGTAGCGAATCCCCCACCAGGCCAGGCGCATGAGCCGCTGCGGCGACATGTGCCTGTTGCGCAGGAGGTAGCGCGTGAACAGCGAACCCGACTGCCCCCGGATGGAGGTGCCGTCCAGGTCAAAGACCGCGACCTTGCGCTTGGGACCGGCCGTGTTGGGCTGCATGGGACCCCGCTCTCGTGCTGACGTGACGCGGATATGATACAACGTCGCGAGCAATGGCGGATGGCTCCGGCGGGCGGGACGGCAGGCGGCGCGGACCGCGGGCGCGGGACGCGCGCACAAGAAAAGGGGCCCTTGCGGGCCCCTGAAGTCGCACTGGCGGGATGTAAGGGACTCGAACCCTCGACCTCCGACGTGACAGGCCGGCGCTCTAACCAGCTGAGCTAACACCCCGTTCGCCTTGCGCGGGAGCTATTCTCTCATACCCCTCAAGACGTGGCAAGGCCCATTTTCAAAAAACTTGCGCGCGGGCGCGCGACGCCGTTTCGCGCGCAAACGACCGCGGACGCGCATGCGGCGCCGCCCCGCCCCGCGCACCCGCGGGCACACAAACCCCCACCTCGCGTACAAACAACCGCGGGCACACAAATCCCCATCCCGCGTACAAATAACCCACAAAAAATGATTTCATAATCATATAATCGCAGGATTAAGTTTTGTGGATGTCAGATTTTGCGGGTTATTGGTCGGGGCGCTGGAGGGGGGTTGGCCCGGGCCGGGAGCGTTGGGGACAGGCCGGCGGGACGTTGGCCCGGATCGGCGGACGGGCCGGGACGAGAAGGGCCGCGCGGGCCGGCGCTACTCGAGCGCGACGTCGGTGGTCGCGCCGGTGTCGTCGGTCACCCGCAGCGTGGTGCCGTCGAGCTCGGCCGCGGTGGCCGTTGCCGTCCCGCCGGCCTTCTCGTCGCCCGCCATCACGTAGGTGAGGTCGGTGTGGCCGCCGATCACGTAGCAGGCCACGTCCCAGCCGCCGTCCACGTTCTCGGGGACGAGCAGCGTGCTGCCGGTGCGCAGCAGGGCCACGGGCGCGCCCTCCAGCCGGCAGATGGCCTCGCCGCCCTCGGCGAAGGCGAGCTCCCAGACGCCGTCGTCGGCCTGGCGCAGCGCGTACGCCTGGCCGCCGTAGCTCACCGAGCCGTCCACGCCGGCCTGCTCCTGGCCCGCGTCGTGCGCGTCCTGCTCCTGCTGGACCTGCTGCTCCGACTCGGTGGGGCGCAGCGTCTGGTCGGACTGGACGTCGGCCTCCTGCTCGGGCGGGAACAGCGCCGAGTTGACCAGGGTGCCCAGCACGAAGACGAGCGCGAGGGCGAGCACCGCGGCCACCACGAGAAGGATCACGTTGAGGCGGCTGCGGCGCGGGCCGGACGCGGCGGCGCGGGCCTCGGGGTGGCGCTCCGCGTAGCGGCGCTCGGCGTTGCGGCGCGCCTGGTCGGCCGTCTGCGCGGCGTTCTCGCGCGTGGTGACGCGGGCGCCCTGGCCGGCGCCGATGGTGCCGATTCGGTCGGACTCGCTCGCCAGGCGCACCGGCCGCTCGCCGCGGGCCGGGCGCGCGCCGGAGGCGGGCCGGCCCGCGGAGGCCGATCGGACACCCGACTCGGCACGTCGGGCCGCGCGCTCCCGGGGCTTCTCGCCGCGCTCGTGGCGGCCCCCGCGCGGCGTGGGGGCCATGTGGGACGAGTGCCTGCTGCGATCCTGTGACATGGGCTTCTCCCCCGTCGTATCTGCTAGACCTCGCGGCGCTCCTCGATCGCGCGCCCGAGCGTCACCTCATCAGCGTACTCCAGGTCGCCGCCCACCGGCAGCCCGCTCGCGAGACGCGAGACGCGCACGCCCAGCGGGCGGATCACGCGCGCGAGGTAGGTGGCCGTGGTCTCGCCCTCCACGTCCGGGTTGGTGGCGAGAATGACCTCGCTGACCTCGCCGTCCGCCAGGCGCGCGAGCAGCTCGCGCACGTGGAGCTGGTCAGGGCCGATCTTGTCCATCGGGCTGATGACGCCGCCGAGGACGTGGTAGAGCCCGTGGTAGGTGCCCGTGCGCTCCACCGCGCTGACGTCGCGCGGCTCCGAGACCACGCAGATCTGCGTGCGGTCGCGGCTGGCGTCGGCACAGACGTCGCAGGTGTCCCGCGTGGCGTAGGAGAAGCACACGGGGCAGAAGTGCACCTGCTGCTTGACCTCCAGGATCGCCTCGGCGAGGCGCCGGGCCTGCTCGGCGTCGGCCTCGAGCAGGTAGTAGGCGATGCGCTGGGCCGACTTGGGGCCGATGCCGGGCAGCCTGCCCAGCTCGTCGAGCAGGCGCTGGAGCGCGCGGCCGTCGTTGATGGCGTGGTCCATGCGAGACGGCCGCCTAGAAGAGCCCCGGGATGCTGAAGCCGCCCGTGGCGGCGTTGATCTGCTGGCTGGCGGCCTGCTCGGCGGACTCGAGCACGTCGTTGACCGCGGCGAGGATCATGTCCTGCAGCATCTCAACGTCGGCGGGGTCGAGGGCATCGGGGTCGATGGTGATCGAGGTGAGGCGCAGGTCGCCGGTGGCGCTCACCTTGACGGCGCCGCCGCCCGCGCTGGCGGTGACCTCGGTCTCGGCGGCCTTCTGCTGGGCGGCCATGAGCTGCTCCTGCATCTTACGGGCCTGGGCCATCATCTGGTTGCGGTTCATGCCGCCCATGTTGAATCCCTTGGACATGGTGTTCCCTTCTGTGCGGGCCGCCGGCGGCGACTCTGGACTGGGTGGATGATAGCGGTGACGGGGGCTACTCGTCGTCCTCGTCGCCGTCCTCGACGGGCTCGTCCACGAAACCGGCGTCGTCGGGGGCGTAGTCGTCGGCCTGGCCGGCGCCCTCCGAGAGCTCGGCGGCGGCCTCCTCGTCGGAGGTCTCCCCGGCGGGCTCGAAGCGCGTCGGGATCGGCTGGCCGAACGTCTCCGAAAGCATGGAGACGATGTCGGCGAACTCGGAGCCGAAGTCGGCGGGGTTCGCGGACGGCTGCGGAGCCGGCTCGGGAGCCGTGGGCTGGGGCACCGGCTTTGGCTGCGGCGCGGGGGCCGAGAAGGGCGCGGGGGCCGAGAAGGGCGCGGGGCTCGGGGCCGGGGCGGGGCTCGGCTGCGGCGCGGCGGCCGGCGCCTCGACGGGCTGCGCGTCCTCCTCGTAGGGCACGGCGTCCGCGTCGCCGTAGGGCACGACGTCGTCGGCCGGCGGCTGGGGCGCGGCCGAAGCCGGCGCGGCGGCGGGCTCGTCCCACGGCATCGGGTAGGCCGGCGCCGCGTTCTGCGGCGCGGTCTGGGGCTGTGGGGTCGCAGCGGGGGCGGGCGTGGACTGGGACGCCGGGGCCGGGCGCGGAGCCGCGGCCGGGGTCGTCGGGCGCCCTGCCTGCGAGATCGCCTGGTTGGCGAGGCTCGACTCCACGTAGATCACCTGACGCGGGCCCATCACCGATGCCACCGTGGCGTCCACGCTCTGGCGGACGTCGGAGCGCTCGAGCATGCGCGCGGCGAAGTGCGAGCCCTTGGGCAGCGACACCGTGACCTTCTCGCCGTCGTCCGAGACCGGCGTGGACGAGAGCAGCAGCGAGCCCTTGGCCGGGATGCGCGCCACGAGCTCCTCGACCACGCGCTTCCACGCGCGCTGCAGGTCGCTGTCGGAGAGGCCGCCGCCCGCGGCCGGGGCCTGCGGGGCCGCGGCGGGCGCGGGGGCCGCCGGCGCGACGTCCTTCTCGCCAAGCTCCTTCCTATCCGAACGGTTTTGGGTGCCAAGGCGTTCGTTTGGCAAGGAGTTTCTTGGTTGCTCCCGAGCATCCGAACGGTTTTGCCCCTCAGAGCGCGCGCTCGGCTGGGAGCTTTGCGGCTGCGGGGCCGGGGCGGCCTCGACGGGCTTCTCGGCGGGCGCCGGCGTCGGCGTCGACGCAGCGGCAACAGGCTCAGCGACCGCAGCCGCGACCGCCCCCGGCCGCGCGAGCAGTGCGACCTGCCGCTCGAGGTCCGCCACGCGCTCGGCCAGCGACTCGAGCGTGAGGTCCGACTCCGGGCGCGCCACGCGCGTGAGCGCGATCTCGAGAACGAGCCGCTGGTTGGTGGCCGTGCGCATCTCGCTGGAGGCGTCGCCCAGAATCGTGAGCACGCGGGCCACGCGGTCGGCCGACCCGAAGGCCGCCGCCTCCGCCCTCAGCGCCTCGAGCTCCGAGCCGCGCGCAGCCACCACGTCGTCGGCGCTCGGGGCCACCGCGACCACGTAGACGTCGCGCAGATGCGCCGCCAGCTCGCGCGTGAGCTGCAGCGGGTCGCGCCCGGCGTCGGCCAGGCGGGCCACCTCCGAGAAGAGCGCCGGCACGTCGCGGTGCGCCATCGCGCGCGTGAGGTCGGCGAGCACCGAGCCCGACACCTCGCCGAGCAGGTCGCGCGCCTCGTCCAGCCCGATCCTGCCGTCGCCGAACACCGACAGCTGCTCGAGCGAGGTCAGCGCGTCGCGCATGCCGCCGCGCGCGTGGCGCACCACCAGCTCGAGCGCCGCCGGGTCGTACGAGAAGCCCTCCTGGCCGCAGACGTAGGCCAGGTGGGCCTGCATCTCGTCGGCGCCGATGGAGCGAAAGTCAAAGCGCTGCACGCGGCTCAGGATCGTGGCCGGGATCTTCTGCGGGTCGGTGGTGCACATGACGAAGACCACGTGCTCGGGGGGCTCCTCGAGCGTCTTGAGCAGCGCGTTGAACGCCGCCACGGTGAGCATGTGAACCTCGTCGATGATGTAGACCTTGGCGCGGCCCATCGCGGGCGCGTAGTTCACGCGACCGATGATCTCCTCGCGGACGCTGTCCACGCCGGTGCGCGAGGCGGCGTCCAGCTCGATGACGTCCGGGTGCTCGCCGGCCGCGATCAGGCGGCACTGCTCGCAGGTGCCGTCGGGCAGCGCGGCCGGCCCGCTCTCGCACATGAGCGCCTTGGCCAGGATGCGCGCCATGGTGGTCTTGCCCGTACCGCGCGGGCCGCAGAACAGGTACGCGTGGCTCACGCGGTTCTCGAGCACGGCGCGCTTGAGGGTCTCGACCACGTGTCCCTGGCCGACGACCTGCTCAAACGTCTGCGGGCGGTACTTTGTGTAGAGCGATTCCATGCGGCCTCCGGGGCGGGTGGGTTCTCGAGGTTCCAGTATACCCGCGCCCGGGGCCGCACGGCGCGCTACGGGCGGCGCTCGGCCAGCAGCTTGGAGAAGCTCGTGTCGGAGTGGCGCGCCCAGACCACGTAGAGCGCGACCGACGCCACGCACGCCAGCGAGACCGCGGCCCACATGGCGCCGTAGCCCACGGCCGTGATGAGCACGCCCGCGATGCCGCCGCCCAGGCCGTAGCCGATGTCGTAGCCGCACAGAAACGTGGAGTTGGCCGAGCCGCGGGTCTCGTCGGTGGAGGTGTGGACGGCCATCGACTGCAGCGCCGGCTCCAGCCCGCCAAAGGCGTAGCCCGCGAGCGCGGCGGACACGCAGAACGTCGCCGCGTTGGGCACGAGCGCCAGAAGCAGCAGCGCCGCGATCATCGCCGCGTTGCCGGTGTAGACGAAGACCGCCTCGCCCTTCTCGTCAACGAGCTTGCCGAGAAACACGCGCACCAGCAGCAGCATCACGGCCATGATGACGAAGTAGAGCGAGCCGGACGGCAGGCCCTCGTTGGTGGCGTAGATGGCCACGAAGTTCTCGAGCGCGCCGAACGTGAGCATGAAGACGAGCATCGTGCAGCTGGCGGGCAGGGAGTCCTTGTTGACCAGCCCCTTGAGGGAGAGGCGCTTGCGCTCCACGCGCGGCCGCGGCGCGCGGACGAACGCGAACAGCACCAGGGCCAGCGCCGCGATGCCGGCCGCCGTGCCGTAGAGCGCCGTGAAGCCGAGGCCCTCCATGAGCGTGAGGCCGAGCGCCGGCGCGATGGCCGAGGCCAGCGCCGTGGCCATGCCAAAGTAGCCCATGCCCTCGGCAAAGCGCCGCTTGTTGATGACGTCGGACGCCACGGTGGCGGTGGTGGAGTTGGAGAGGCTGAGGCCCGCGCCGTGCACCATGCGCAGGCCGATGGAGATCGAGAGCGCCGGAACCGCCACGTAGCCGAGCGGCGCCAGGCCCAGGAGCAGCAGGCCCAGGATCAGCACCACGCGGCGGGCGCCGTTGTCCAGCCACCAGCCCACAAACGGTCGCACGACCACGGCAACGAGCGCGAAAAACGCGGCGCAGATGCCCGCGACGGCCTCGGTGCCGCCGAGGCTCTGGATGTAGTACGGGAACGTGGAGAGGCTCATGATGTGGTTCGTGAACACGCACAGGTTCACGAGGATGATGAGCACGAGGTCGCGCGTCCACAGCCTCCCGGTGGGGACGGTCGGTCTCTGGGTCGGGCAACTGGTTTGAGACATTTGGTAGAACCTCCGGACAGACGCAGGATGGTCGCCCGGCGGCACATGCGCTGAGCGGCCCTTTCAATCAATCGGACTTACGCCGTGGGGCCGCTCATTGACGCAGGTCATTATAGGCGTTTGCAAAACCTCCAAGCAAGGTTATTAAATTGCGCCGATTTTGTAGGAGCGGCTCGAACGAGTGCTAGAATCGCTCATCGCGTGTAGCGCACAACAAGATAAGTGCAAGGCAAAGCGTGCGGTGGGCCGTCCGGTCGCCGCACGCTTTTTGTTTGAGGGGAGACCGCGATCATGCCCAAGAACCGCGTCCAGAGAATCGTCTTCGGCGTCCTGATGTCCGTCACGATGGCCTACGGCATGGAGGTCTACAACGTGGCCTGGAAGGAGGGCTTCCCCACGCTGGCGGGCGGCTTTTCCAACATGACCAACGGCGTGTTCTGGGACGCGCTGCTCGAGGCCGCCTACATGTGGGTCTTCGTGTTCATCTTCTCAAATCTGTGGGGCAACCGGCTGGGTGCGCGGCTGGCTGGGAAACTCGTTGACCCGTCGCGCGAAGGGGCGTTTGTTTGCACGCTCGTACGCTCCGGGTGCACCGTGCTCGTGATGTGCCCCACGATGAGCCTCGTGGCCGCGATCCTGTTCAACGTGGTCATGGCGGGAGCGCCCGCGGCGGAGCTGCCGGCCATCTGGGTGGGAACGGTCATCAAGAACTTCCCGATGGCCCTGCTCTGGAACGTCTTTGCCGCGGGCCCCGTGAGCCGCGGCGTCTTTCGCCGGTGCTTCTCGCGGCTGGGCGAGAGGCGCGCGTAGCCGCGGGCGCGCAGTTCGTCGCGGCATGAGAAAAGCGCGCTCGGTGGGAACGGGTGCCCGCCAGAGGCCCCTTATGGCTGCTGCCTCCCGGCCCTGACCAGGTTCGAGGTGTTGCGTCACCCGAACCCACCGAACGCGCTCCAGAGCAGTGTAGCAGAACGGCGCGACGGACCCTTCCGGCGCCCCGATTCCCGCAGCGTTCACAAGTTGGGCGGTTTTTGGCGACCCCTTGAAGTAGTGCCAAAAGTGACAAGCCTCTCACCTGCTGATTCTTTTGGAGGCGGCGGGCGGCTACTTTGACCGCCCCCGAAAAACCGCCCAACTTGTGAAGGCGGCCTCCGGAGGGGCCAGCGGGGCGCTATCCTGTCTCAAACCCGCGACCACGGAGGCTGATATGATCAACCGGTTCTGCAAGACGCCGCTCTGGGAGTGCAACGACGAGCTCGTGCGCGTGGCGCAGGGCGAGAAGCCCGCCGACCTCGTGATTCGCCACGTCAACCTGGTGAGCGTGACCACCCACGAGATCCTGCCCGACGCCGACGTCGCCGTGGCGTGCGGCCGCGTGGCCTACCTGGGCCTTGGCGGCCACACGGCCGAGCACTGCATCGGGCCCGACACGCGCGTCATCGACGGCTCCGGGCTCTACGCCACGCCCGGCCTCATGGACAGCCACATCCACGTGGAGAGCGCGATGATCGGCGTGGCCGAGTACGCCCGCGCCGTGGTCCCGCACGGCACCACCGGCATCTTCTGCGACCCGCACGAGGTGGGCAACGTCCGCGGCCTGCCCGGCGTCCGCGCGATGTTCGAGGACGCGCGGCGCGTGCCGCTCAAGGCCATGATGACGCCGCCCTCGTGCGTGCCGGCCGTCACCGACATCGAGGACACCGGCGCCTCCATCACCGCCGAGGACATCGCCGACACCATGACCTGGGACAACGTGGTCGCGCTCGGCGAGATGATGAACTACCCCGGCATCCTGTCCCGCGAGCAGAACACCATCGACGAGGTGCGCGCCACCCTGGCGGCCGACCGCGTGGTCACCGGCCACTTCCCCTCGCCCGACCGCGACCGCGCGCTCAACGCCTACGTGGCCTCCGGCGTCTCGTCATGCCACGAGTCCGGCGGCTTCGACGAGGTGCTCGCCAAGCTCCGCCTGGGCATGTACGTGCAGCTCCGCCAGGGCTCGGCGTGGCTCAACCTGCCCGGCTACCTGCCCGAGCTCGTGGCGTCGGGCGTGGACACGCGCCTGTGCCTGCTGTGCACCGACGACTGCCACCCCAACACGCTCGTGGACGAGGGCCACATGGACCGCGTCCTGCGCACGGCCGTCGAGCTGGGGCTCGACCCGGTCACGGCCGTCCAGATGGCCACGATCAACTGCGCCGAGTACTTCGGCCTCGCGCGCGACATGGGCTCGGTCACGCCGGGCAAGTGCGCCGACATCGTCCTCTTCGACGACCTCGAGAGCTTCCGCGCCCGCACGGTCATCATCGACGGCGACGTGGTGGCCGAGGACGGGCGCGCCCTCTTTGACGTGCCGCCCTACGAGTGGCCCGACTGGATGACCCACACCATGGACATCGGCCTCACGCCCACCGCCGAGACCTTCCGCGTCCCCGTGCCCGGCCGCGCGGACGGCACGGCCCGCGTGCGCGCGATGGGCATCACGCCCGGCGACACGCTCACGCGCGACATCGTGGTGGAGGTGCCGGTGCGCGACGGCGCGCTTCTCGCCGACCCGGCCCACGACGTGCTCAAGGTCGCCGTCTTCGACCGCCACCACGGCGCGGAGGGGACGCACTCCTTTGGCTTCGTCACGGGCTTCGGCATCCACGGCGCGCTCGCGCAGACCGTGAGCCACGACGCGCACAACCTGCTCGTCATGGGCGACAACGACGAGGACATGGCGCTCGCCGCGCGCACGCTCGCCGAGTGCGGCGGCGGCGAGGTGGCCGTGGCCGACGGGAAGGTGCTCGCCCTGGTGGAGCTGCCCGTCTGCGGCCTCATGAGCACCGAGCGCGTGGAGGTGGTGGCCGAGAAGGTCGCGCGCGCCCGCGAGGCGTGGGCGCAGATGGGCTGCACGATGCCGTCGCCGTTCATGACGATGGGCGTGATGTCGCTCGCATGCGTGCCCGAGCTGCGCCTCACCAACCGCGGCTACGTGAACTGCCTCACCTACGAGATGGAGCCGCTGCTCGTGGAGTAGCGCCGGGCGAGAAGGGCGGCGGGGACGGCACCCCCAATAGACGAGGGCCCGCGGGCATGCGCCCCGGGCCCTCACTTTGGCAGCTGCCAAGCAACTAAGCTCTACAGTGCGGGCGCACGCGACCGGTTCTCGACGTGCTCCCCGCTCCCTGCACGATGTGTATCATTCCCCATCCGCCCCGCCCGAGCCGCCGCGCTCCGGCGAGCGGTCCCTTCCATCGGCCAAGCACAACTTGCCGACATCTCCTCCACATGCGGTAGGATTTCCTAGATTCACCGAGTGAGGGAGGCCCCATGGCACGCAAGTCACCCGCGGCGCGCAGGCGCGCGGACCAGATCACGTTTGACGACGACGCGTACGACAACGTGCGCTTCTCCGCGACCTTCGACTACAACGAGCTCACGCTCGATCGCGCCGCCGAGCTGCTCGCTCCGGGCGTGCACCGCGCCGTGCAGGGCGCCGAGGTCGCCATGCTGCTGTGCATCGTCGGCGTGGCCGTGCTGTTTGGCACCGAGACCACCACGGCGCCGATCGTGGGGCTGGGCATCGTGGCCGTGGTGCTGCTCTTTGTGGCCAACCGCTGGGCCGACCTGCAGGTGCGCTACGCCCGCAGCGGCTCGCTCGCGCCGGTCGACGGCAGCGAGCGCATGCACGTGGTGATCTGCGACGACGTGGTCCACGTCCAGAGCGACAAGCGCCCCGTCGAGAACTACGACCTCGCCGACCTGCGCGTGGTGTACGACAACTCCGACTACCTCGTGGCGGGCTTCGGCGGGCGCGACTACGTCTACGTGCCGCGCGTGGCCCTGAGCGAGAACCGCTACCGCGAGCTCGCGCGCTTCCTGCACGAGCGCTGCGACGCGTAGGCGTGACAATGGGGACGGAGGTCTTTGTCACATCATCGAGTCAAGCGAGCGAGCTGATGTGACAAAGACCTCCGTCCCCATTGTCATTGTCCCATTGTCCCACCCCTGGGTCTGTCAGGACTGCCAGACGACCGCCTCGTAGGGGCGCAGCTCGCCCGCGACGGGCGCGTCTCCGTAGGTGCCGAGAAGGACCTCGGCCCCGTCCACGCCCAGCGCCGCGACGTCCACCGCGCACGGCTCCGCGTCGAACGAGCACGCCACCACCAGGCGCTTCTCGCCCAGCGTGCGCTCGTAGGCGATGACCTTGGGCGCCGCCGCCCCGGCGTCGAGGAAGCACACGTCGCCGAGCGTGACCACGTCGCTCGTGTGGCGCAGGCGCACGAGCGCGCGGTAGAACTCGAACATCGAGCCCTCGACGCCCACCTCGGCCTCGGCGTTGACCAGCGCGTGGTTGGCCGGGATCTCCAGCCAGGGCGTGCCGGTGGTGAAGCCGGCGCCGGGCCCGGCCGTCCACTGCATCGGCGTGCGCCCGTTGTCGCGCGAGCGCTCGTTCACCACGTGGAGCGCCTCGGCCGGCGAGGCCCCGCGCTCCACGAGGATGCGGTAGTTGTTGCGGCTCTCGACGTCGTTGAACTGCTCGATGCTCTGGTAGCCGGCGTTGGTCATGCCCAGCTCGTCACCCTGGAAGATGTAGGGCGTGCCCTTCATGAGGAAATCGCACACGGCGAGCATCTTGCCCACGTGCTCCCAGCTGCCACCGCGCTCGCCCACGCCCTCGCGGCCGCCGAAGCGCGTGACGGCGCGCGGCTGGTCGTGGTTGTCCCAGAACAGCGCGTTCCAGCCGCCGCCCGCCTGCATGCCCTCCTGCCACGTGCGCAGAATCGAGCGCAGCTCGGCGATGTCGGGATCCTTGAGCGCCCACTTGTCCCCGCCGGCGTAGTCGACCTTGAGGTGGTGGAAGCTGAAGGACATCGCGAGCTCGTGGTCCTCGGGACGGGTGTAGCGCACGCAGTTCTCGAGGTCGGTGGAGGCCATCTCGCCCACCGTGACCATGCCGTCGATCCCGGCACGCTCCACCAGCTCGCGCAGGTACTCGTGAACGTGCGGACCGTCGGCCACCAGGGCGCGGCAGGCGCTGCCCGAGCCCGGCACGTCCTCGATGACGTCGGGCTTGGAGATCAGGTTGATGACGTCGAAACGGAAGCCCGTCACGCCGCGCTCGCGCCAGAAGCGCACCACGTCGGCGCAGGCGGCGCGCACCTCGGGGTTGGTCCAGTCGAGGTCGGGCTGGCTCACGTCGTGCAGGTGCAGGTACCACTTGCCCAGGCGCGGCTCCCACTCCCAGGCGCTCCCGCCGAAGACGCACTGCCAGTTGGTGGGCGGCTCGCCGGGATCGTCCGGACCGGTGGAGCCGCGGCCGTCGCGCAGGATGTAGTAGCGCCGGTAGCGCTCGTCGCCGTCGAGCGCGCGCCGGAACCACTCGTGGTCGCGCGAGGTGTGGCACAGCACCATGTCCAGCATGATCCCCATGCCGCGCTCGCGCGCGGCGGCCACCAGCTCGTCGAAGTCGTCCATCGTGCCGTAGCGCGGATCCACGGCGCGGTAGTCGGCCACGTCGTAGCCGTTGTCGCGCTGCGGCGACGGGTAGAACGGCGTGAGCCACAGGTAGTCCACGCCGAGCGTGGCCAGGTAGTCGAGCTTGCTCGTGATGCCGGGCAGGTCGCCCAGGCCGTCGCCGTCGCTGTCGAAGAAGCTCTTGACGTAGATCTGGTAGACGACGCTTTTGCGGAAATCCTTCTCGATGCCCCCCATGGGGTGTCTCCTCTCGTGCGGTCGGGGCCGGGCGGCGGGCGTCTGA
>NZ_CBIFYV010000093.1:0-16224 GCF_966187215.1 Thermophilibacter sp. | reverse complement strand
AGACTTCCTGAGCGCTTGCGCGAAGCAGTCTGCCGAGCAAGAGGGGCGGGGCCCTCCGTAGAGGATGACCTACGCCATCACCTTGCGGAACAGCTCCACCACGGCGTCGTGGTCGGCGTCGCGCGGGTTGCCCGGGAAGCAGGCGTCGGCGAGCGCGTCGTCGGCGAGCTGGTCGAGGTCCTCCTCCACGAGGCCGTCGCAGGTGGGCTTGATGTTGACGTCGGCGGAGAGCTGGCGCACCGCGGCGATGGCGGCGTCGGCGGCCTCGTCCGTGCTCATGCCCGTGGTGTCGACGCCCATCGCGCGCGCCACGTCGGCCAGGCGCTCGGCCACGACCGGCTTGTTGTACTCCATCGCCACCGGCAGCAGCATCGCGCAGGCCACGCCGTGCGGAGTGTCATAGTGGGCCGAGAGCGTGTGCGCCATGGCGTGGTCGATGCCGAGGCCCACGTTGGAGAAGCCCATGCCGGCGATGTACTGGCCGAGGGCCATGCCCTCGCGGCCGCTGCCCGGCTTGCCGCTCTTGGCCTCTGCCACGGCGTCGCGCAGGTTCCTGGAGATGATCTCGATGGCCTTGAGGTGGAACATGTCGGAGAGCTCCCAGGCGCCCTTGGTGGTGTAGCCCTCAATAGCGTGCGTGAGCGCGTCCATGCCGGTGGCGGCGGTGAGGCCGGCGGGCATGGAGGCCATCATGTCCGGATCGACCACGGCCACGTCGGGGATGTCGTTGACGTCCACGCAGACGAACTTGCGGACCTTCTCGGGGTCGGTGATCACGTAGTTGATCGTGACCTCGGCCGCGGTGCCGGCGGTGGTGGGCACGGCGATGGTGAAGACCGCGTGGTTCTTGGTGGGCGCCACGCCCTCGAGCGAGGTGACGTCGGCGAACTCGGGGTTGGTGGCGATGATGCCAATGGCCTTGGCGGTGTCCATCGAGGAGCCGCCGCCGATGGTCACGATGCAGTCGGCCCCGCTGGCCTGGTAGGCGGCGACGCCGTCCTGGACGTTCTTAATCGTGGGGTTGGGCTTGATCTCGGAGTAGAGCTCCCAGGCGATGCCGGCCTCGTCGAGCAGGTCGGTCACCTTGGCGGTGACGCCGAACTTCACGAGGTCGGGGTCGGAGCAGACGAACGCCTTGCTATAGCCGCGACGGCTGATCTCGCCGGGGATCTCCTTGATGGCCCCGGAGCCGTGGTACGAGACGTTGTTGAGGACGAAGCGGTTGACTGCCATTGGGTTCCCCCTTTTTCGATGCGTGCCGGTAGGCCGGCGGTCCGCTCGTCAGTATTCCCCGCCCCGCCCGGGGACGGCGACACTTCTCCGCGGGCGGCAGTCAGCGTCGGCGAACTGCGGCGGCTCGGCGCGGCCTACAGCGAGCGCAGCGCGTCGACGATGCCGGTCTTGCCCGCGGTCTTCTCGTCCTTCATCTTGATGACGCGGGCGGGGACCCCGGCGACGACCGCCCCGGCGGGCACGTCCTCCACGCAGACGGCGCCGGCGGCCACCACGGCCCCCGCGCCCACGCGCACGCCCTCGAGCACCACCGCGTTGGCGCCGATCATGACGTCGTCCTCCACGACGACGGGCGTGGCGCTCGCGGGCTCCACGACGCCGGCGAGCACGGTGCCGGCGCCGATGTGGCAGTTGCGCCCCACCGTGGCGCGACCGCCGAGCACGACGCCCATGTCGATCATCGTCCCCGCGCCGACGACGGCGCCGATGTTGACGATCGCGCCCATCATGACCACGGCGTTGTCACCGATCTCCACGTGGTCGCGGATGATCGCGCCCGGCTCGATGCGGGCGTTGACGCCGCGCACGTCGAGCAGCGGCACGGCGGAGTTGCGGCGGTCGCACTCGACGACGAGGTCGTCGATCTTGTCGGCCTGCGCGGCGAGCGCGGGCCCGAGCGCGGACCAGTCGCCGAACGCCACGGCATCGGGCGCGCCGAAGACGTGCTCGGCCGCCGAGAGGTCGAGCCTCTCGCCCTCCCTGGCACGCACGTAGGCCTTGACCGGCGTGGTCTTCTCGGCGTTGGCGATGAAGTCGATGATCTCCTGCGCGTCCATGCGCTCCCCTCTCTCTGCGGCGGCGGGCGGCCCGCCCTAGCCGAACATCAGCGTGTCGAAGTCGTAGAGGCCCGCCGGCCGCGCGAGCAGGCGCTCGGCGGCCGTCACGGCGCCGGCGACGAAGATCTGGCGGCTCGTGGCGCGGTGCGTGAGGCAGAGCTCCTCGTCGGTGCCGAAGAGGTGCACCTCGTGCGTGCCGGCCACGGTCCCCCCGCGCAGCGCGTGCACGCCGATCTCGCCGGGGCGCCGCGGGCCGCAGACGCCCTCGCGCCCGCTCACCACCGGGCGCTCGCCCGCGGGATCGACGGCGGCGAGCAGCGCCTTCGCGGTCCCGGAGGGCGCGTCGACCTTCTGGTTGTGGTGCGTCTCCACGATCTCGACGTCCCAGTCGGGCAGCGCGGCGGCCGCCAGGGCCGCGGCGCGCCGCAGCACCGCCACGCCGAGCGAGTAGTTGGACGCCCAGATCACGCGGTTCGTCTCGCCCAGCGCGCGCAGCGCCGCGAGGTCGTCGTCACCGAGGCCCGTGGTGCCCGACACCACCGCCGCCCCGGTGCGGCGCGCGTAGGCGACCACGTGCGGCAGCGCGGCCGGCGCGGAGAAGTCCACCACCAGGTCGGCCGCCGGGGCGGTCTCGTCGAGCTGCGCCACGGTGTCGGCGTCGTAGCCGCCGACGACCTCGTGCCCGCGGGCCGCGAGCTCGGCGGCGACCAGCGTGCCCATGCGCCCCGCGGCGCCCACCACGATCGCCCTAGCCAAGCAGACCAGCCCCTCTCATCGCCGCGGTCAGACGCGCGCGGTTCTCGTCGGCCATCGGCCACAGCGGCTGGCGGTAGCGCTCCTCGATGAGGCCCATCTCGGCAAGGGCCGCCTTGACCGGAATCGGGTTGACCTCGCAGAAGAGGGCGTGGATGAGCTCGAGGTTGTCGAGCTGCGCCCTGCGGGCGGCCGCCACGTCCCCGGCGAGGAAGTCCGCGCACATCTTGTGCACCGTCGCCGGGGCGACGTCGGCCCAGACCGAGATCACGCCCTGCGCGCCGAGGCTCATGAGCGGCACCACGATGTCGTCGTTGCCGCTGAACATGCGGAAGTCGTCGGAGAGGTAGCGGGCCACCGTGCTCGCGTACTCGATCGAGCCGGACGCCTCCTTGATGCCCCACGCGTTGGGGTGCTCGGCGAGGCGCGCCACGTTCCTCTCGCTGATCGAGCAGCCGGTGCGGCCGGGGATGTTGTAGAGGACGCACGGCACGTCCACCTGGTCGAGGACGGCAGTGAAGTGATGATAGATGCCCTCCTCGTTGGACTTGTTGTAGTAGGGCGTGATGAGGAGAAGCCCGTCCACGCCCAGCTTGACGAGGCCCGCCGCCTTGCGCTGCGACTCGGCCGTGGAGTTGGAGCCGGCGCCGCCGATCACCGGCACGCGGCCGGCCACGCGCTCGACCACGCAGCGGGCGACCTCGTAGTCCTCGTCGTCGGTCATCGCGGACGACTCGCCGGTGGTGCCGAGCACGAGGATGCCGTCGGTGCCGTTCTCGAGGTGGAAGTCGACCAGGCGCTCGAGCGCCTCAAAGTCGATCGATCCGTCCACCTTGAACGGCGTGACGAGCGCCACGATCGAGCCGGTCAGGTTGGTCATGTCCATGCGTCTCTCCCTTCTCGGGGTCGGGCGGGTCCCGGGCGGGCCCGTCAGCCCACCAGCGTTGCCAGGTAGTCCTCGGGGGTCTCGGCGCGACGGATCAGCTCCACCGAGCCGTCCTCGCGCAGCAGCAGCTCGGCCGAGCGCAGCGCGCCGTTGTAGTTGTAGCCCATGGAGAACCCGTGGGCCCCCGCGTCGTGAATGAACAGCAGGTCGCCCACGTGGGTCTCGGGCAGCGCCCGGTCGCGCGCGAACTGGTCGTTGTTCTCACAGAGCCGGCCGACCACGTTGTAGCGGCGGTCGCACGGCGCGTCCTCGCGGCCCATCACGGTGACGTGGTGGTAGGCGTCGTAGAAGGCCGGCCGCATGAGGTTGGCCGCGCAGGCGTCCACGCCCAGGTAGTCGCGGTAGGTGACCTTCTCGTGGATCACGCGGGTCACGAGCGCGCCGGCCGGCGCCAGCATCCAGCGACCGAGCTCGGTGAAGACGGCCACGTCGCCCATGCCGGCGGGCACGAGCACCTCCTCGAAGGCCCGGCGCACGCCCGCGCCGATCGCCGCGATGTCGCAGGGCTCCTCCTCCGGGCGGTACGCCACGCCGACGCCGCCCGACAGGTCCACGAAGCCCACGTGCACGCCGAGGCGCGCGCGGAGGTCGGCCGCCATGCCGAAGAGCAGGCGCGCGAGCCGCGGGTAGTAGTCGGGCGCGAGGGCGTTGCTGGCGAGAAACGCGTGGATGCCGAACTCGCGCACGCCGAGCGTGGCCAGGCGCGCGAACGCCTCCTCGAGCTGGGCCGGCGTCATGCCGAACTTGGAGTCGGCCGGGGTGCCGATGATGCCGTTGGCGCTCTCGAAGTCGCCGCCGGGGTTCACGCGGCAGCAGACGGTCTCGGGCACGCGGCCGCCGAGCGAGCGGACCAGGCAGTCCACCATGTCCGCGCCGTCGAGGTTGATGATCGCGCCGCGCGCGTCGGCGGCGCGGAAGTCCTCGTCGGGCGTGTCGTTTGAGCTGAGCATGATCGCGCGGCCCGAGACGCCGGCGCGGTCGGCGAGCAGCAGCTCCACGCCCGTGGCGCAGTCGAGCCCGCAGCCGCACTCCGCCAGGACGCGCAGGATGGCGGGGTTGGGCGTGGCCTTGACGGCGAAGTACTCCCTGAAGCCCGGGTTCCACGAGAAGGCCGCGTTGAGCGCGCGGGCCCGGGCGCGGATCTGGGCCTCGTCATAGAGGTAGAACGGCGTCGGGTACTTCTCGGCTATGGCCTCGAGCTGGTCCTTTGTGACGAACGGCCGCTTCTCCATGGCACCTCTCCCCCGGGCAGGTGCGCTGCCCTGGGCGGAGCGTGCGTCCGCGGCAAAGGATAGCGCCCCTGCGAGCCTCTTCTCGCAGACAGTCCCGGGGGTGTTTCCCACGGGCCCACCGCCGCGCCGCGCCCGGCAACGGAAGTTCGGCGGACCTTGCCTCCCCCCGGGATCTCTGCCTGCCGGCTCCCCCGGAGCTCATCATGTCCGCTCCTCTATCGATGGCCGTAGCCTAGCACCGCGCGCGGGCGCCCACAAGGCGGAAAACAAGACGGAAACATCGTCGGGGGCCGGCGCGACGCCGGCCGCGGGGACCGGCCGTCGCGCGCGAGCGGCACCGGCCGCGCCCCTCTCGCCCTTTCTCGCCCTAGCGTCGACCGCCCACGCCGAGACGGAAGAACGCCACGCACCAGCACGCGACGGGCACCACCGAGAGCACCGTCAGCGCCGCGTAGGCCTCGCGCGTCCCGAGCATCGTGGAGACGGCCATGTCCGCGGCCCCCGCCTGCGCGGCGTTGACCACCGCGGTCACGGCGCTCGTCCCCATGGCACCAAAGAGCTGCTGAAGCGTGTTGATCACGGCGTTGCCGTCGGCCTTGACGGCGGGCCCGAGCCGCAAAAGCGACGTCGTCATGGCGTTGCCGATCATGAGGGACTGGCCAAAGGCGAACAGCGTGTACACGAGCATCGCCGGCACGGTCTCCAGGCGCTCGGAGAGCGCGCAGAGAAGGACGAGCGCGACCAGCATGCAGCACGTGCCCGTGAGGACGGGGCGACGCGGTCCCAGGCGGTCGAGCAGCTGGCCGGAGAGCGGAGCCATCACGGCGCCGACCGCGCAGCCCAGCAGCAGGATCGAGCCCGCCTCGGTCTCACCCGCGCCCATCACGAGCTGCGCGTAGTTGGGAAGCAGAAACGACAGGCCCAGCACCGAGAACTGCACGCACGCGATCGAGGCGAGACCCAGGTCGAAGGCCGGCACCCGGAAGACCTCGAGCGCGATGAGCGGGTGGTCGCAGCTCCGCTCGCGCGCCACGAAACACGCGAGGAGCGCCGCGAAGGCCGCGAGCAGCCCGAGCGAGGCCACGCCCACGCCCGCGGTGCCGAGCTCGTTCACGCCGAGGATGAGCGCCGCGAACGAGCACGCGAGCACGGCCCAGCCCGGTGCGTCGAAGGGGGTGCGGGACACGGGGTGACTCTGACGGATGGAGCCGACGCCGAGCACGAAGGCCACCGCGAGCACCGGCAGCAGGGCCGCGAAGATCATCCGCCAGCCGAACGTCTCGGCGAGCCAGCCGCCGAGCGAGGGGCCCACCGCCGGGGCCATGGCGTTCACGAGCGTCCCGATGCCCATCATGATGCCGATGTGCCTCTCGGGCGCCTGCTCGGTGATGATGTTGAACATGAGCGGCAGCGCGATGCCGGTGCCGACACCCTCGAGCACGCGGCCCACGAGCAGCATCGGGAACACGGTCGCGGCGAGCCCGCACACGATGCCGGCGATATAGAACGCCATGGCGGCCACGAACACGTGGCGCGTGCGGAACCGCTTGTTAAGGTAGGAGGACGTGGGCACGATGGCCGCGAGAACGAGCAGGTAGGACGTCGTGAGCCACTGGACGGTCGACGTCTCGACGTCGAACTCCGTCATGAGGGTGGGAAACGTCACGTTCATCGCCGTCTCGACCACGACCCCCGAGAAGGACATGATGCCCGCCGCTACGACGGAGAGGATGAGACGAGCGTCGAGCACGCGGTGAAAGGCGGGCGCGGAAGGCGTCGAGGCGGCGTCCCGCGTCACGGAACCGGACGTCGGAGGGCCGCCCTCCTCCTCGCTCGGCTCGGCGATGACGCGGTCGTCGTGGTTCCGCTCACTGTTCATGGCTCCCCCTTCGTCTGCGGGCAGATTCGCGGGGGCAGTATAGGGGGCGTTCGGCGAGCTGGCGCTGCGGGCGCGCGAGCCGTAACAAAACCGGTGATTTTCGAAAAGACGAGGCCCGGACCGCCCGGCGCCGGCCGCGCCGCGCGGGCGTGGCGGCCGGCCGCGCGCGCAGATGTCGGCCGACTGGGCGCCGCGCGTGACGGTTATGTACACCCCCGACGACTATGTACACCGAGCGTCGGACGCCCGGATAGGGGCAGAGCTGTGACCTGCGGCTTTGTTAGGGGGCACGGGGACTTGTCGGCACGCGGGTGTACATAGTCGGCGCCGGTGTACATAACCGGTCTCCCAGGGGGTCGAGGTTGCCCCGCCCCGGGCGCACGACCCCAGCCCATGGGTTGCCCCTACTCCCCTTGCCACCACGGGTCCCCCTCGTCATACCAGCCCGAGAGGTCGCCGACGGTCACCGTCCCCTCATCCGCGGACACGAGGTCGAGTCGAATCCGACGTCCGTCGTCCGAGGAGAAGCGATGGACGGTGTAGGTCGCGCTCCCCACGGGCCTTCCCCCAAAGTACTCGAGCGTGAGCGTGATGTTGTCGCCGTCGAGCGCATAGGTCCCCGTCCCCTCGGCGCCACCGTAGCCATAGAGCCAGCGGGTCACCGTGCCGTCAGGGGCAAAGGCGAGGTAGGCGACGCCTGCGTGACCGGCGTCGGCGCCCTCGAGCATCCAGACCCCGTCGCCCTCCGTGAGCCATGCGAGCGTCTCTGCCGCGAGCCTGGCGTCCTCCTCTTCCTGTGCGGCGATCTCCCCCTCCGATTGGGGCGTGTCCGCGGGAACGTACGTACCGTCAAGCTCAGCGATGCCGCAGGAGAGCTCGAAGGATCCGTCGTCGTTCAACGTGAACGCGAGCGTGGCGTCCCCATAGTCCAGCGACGAGACCGAGGCCGTGCCGGTCGCTCCCTCGAACGGCACGATCAGGGGCTGGTAGTTGGTGAGCGAGAACATGCGGTACCCCGCCGTCGCCTCGTGGCTGAACGCGAGGCCGTCGTCCGTCGGAGCGACCTCGAACGTTGACCACGTCCGCTCGGTGCCGCCCACCCGCCGATAGGTTCCCGAGAAGCTCGAGGGGTCGACGCCCGACGTCGCCTCGGCGCATCCGCACGCGCAGGTCCCCGTGAGCGCACGATCGGCCAGGCTGAAGTACGTATCCTTGTACTGCTCGATGAGCCCTATCATCCTCCGGCGATCCTGCTGCTGCGACGCTGACCGCTCGACGACCCTCTGGGCGCCCTCCTGGTCCATCCATGGCCGGTCGCCCACGGTCTTTGCCCAGCGCGCCGACTCGTCGAGCGCGAACACCTGAAACTCCAGGTACGCCTCCCAATTGTCGACGAACGACGCCGCGCTCGGCATCTCCCCGCCCGCGGTCAGCTCCGAGCTGGCGGCCATGAACGAGTCGCTCAGCCCCTGTCTCAGGTACTGGGAGAGCACGTAGGTCGCGATCATGCCCATGTTCGCTTCCGAGTCATCGCCGTTGGAAAGGAGGATGTCCATCGCGTCCAGCCCCAGCGAGAGCAGGGGGTTCTCCCCCTTGAGGGCGTCCCAGACGCTGTCGGTGACCACGGTGGCCATCTGCGACCCGACGAGCCCCACGCCGTCCTCGTTGAATATCAGGTTTGCGTAGACGGACTCGTCGTAGGCGTCAATCACGCGGTCGGCGGCGGCCGCGAAGTCCTGGTTGCCGCCCTTCTCGGCCCGGTCGCGGGCGGCCGACAGGAGCACGATGCGCCTCTCGTCCGTGCCGAGGGCGGCGTCGATGCTCAGCCATGCCTCGCTCATCTTTTCGGACGTCTGCGCGGCGAACCAGCCCCCGTCGATCGCCGCCGAGAAGCTCTTCATGGCCGCGGCGTCACTTGACAGGCTGGCCGCCAGATCCTCCCCCGTCAGTCCCTTCCACCCCTCCAGAAACTCGTCGTACTGCGTCTTGTCGTCATCCGCCATCAGCCCCAGGACGGTCACCATGACGTCAGTCAGACTGACCGACGCGTCATCCGAGCCCGTGGGCGCGGACTCGTCATCCTCATACGCGAGCCAGGCAAGGATGGCGACCTCGTAGAGGTGCTGGGCGGAGGCTCCCGACGGACCGTTGTAGATGGTGTTGAGTATCCCGGACGAGATGGCGAGTCCCCAGTCGTCGGTAATCGCGCCGCCAACCATCTCGTACTCGGGGGTCGGGAGGTTGAGGAACGCGCGATAGAGAGCGGCGTCGCCGGTCGTCGTTATGCTGACGACCCAGGGGTACATGCCCATCTCAGCGGCTTGCCGAGCGCTGACGCACTCTCCGTCCGGGCAGCCGTCGCCACAGGCGCAGGCGAGCGGGGACCCGGGATTCGGCGTCACGAGCGCGCCGAGCGACGCCGACGAGCCGGACGCCACGGAAGCTCCGCCGGTCTCTGCCCCGGGCCCGGTGCCGGACGAGCCGCACCCCACGAGAAAGACGAGGCAATACGCCATCATCAGAGCCGCAATCGCGTGCGCCGGGGATGACCCCGCACGCCCGGAACCCCCGATGAACCGTGTCACGCGCATCACCGCCGCCCTCGAGCACATTGGCAGATCGTCATCAGCAAGAGTATATGGGCGAAGCGCGCCGCGAGCCCGATTCGCGCGGCCCCATTCCGCCCAACGGACCGGACCGCCCGACGCCGGCGGCGCGCCACGGGCGTGGTGGCCGTCCGCGCGCGCAGATGTCGGACGACTGGGCCCCGCGCGTGACGGTTATGTACACCGACGACGACTATGTACACCGAGTGTCGGACACCCGGATAGGAACGTCACTGTGACCTGCGGCTTTGCTAGGGGGCACAGGGGCTTGCCGGCACGCGGGTGTACATAGTCGTCGGGGGTGTACATAACCGTCCGCCCAAGGAGCCGAAGTCGCCCGCCCCGGACCTGCGGCCGGCCGTCCACGGACGCCGGGGCCCGCCCCGGGCCCGCGCTGCGAGCGGCGCGCGCCCGCGTGCGCTACCCTTGTCTGAAAGCCGCCGCAAGGAGCCCCCATGAACGAGAAGATCGCCGCCATCGCCCGCACCTACGCCGACGAGTGCCATGAGGAGGAGCTCGAGCTGCTCCGCACGCTCGCGCGCATCCCCGCGCCGTCGGGCCACGAGCAGAGGCGCGCCGAGTTCGTGCGCGACTGGCTGCTCGCCCAGGGCGCGCCGGTGGGCGCCGTGCGCATCGACCGCGCCAAGAACGTCATCCTGAGCCTGCCCGGCCCCGAGGGCGCCGACGACGGCTGCGCGGTCTTCGCCGCCCACACCGACGTGGTCTTCCCCGACACCGACGCCCTCCACCTGGCCGAGAGCACCGCGCGCCTGCACGCCCCCGGCGTGGGCGACGACACGGCCAACCTCGTGGGCCTCATGTTCGCGGCGCGCTACCTGCTGCGCGAGCGCGTGCCCCTGGACCGCCGTCTGCTCGTGGTGGCCAACTCGTGCGAGGAGGGCCTCGGCAACCTGGCGGGCACGCGCGAGCTCTTCCGCCATTACGCCGGGCGCGTGCGCGAGTACACGAGCTTCGACCTCTACCTCGGCACGCACGTGACGTCGGCCGTGGGCAGCCACCGCTGGCGCGTGGTGTGCCACACCGAGGGCGGCCACTCCTGGGAGAACTTCGGGCGCGACAACGCGATCGAGGCGCTGTGCTCGTTCATCGAGGACCTCTACGCGCTCGAGCTGCCCACGCGGGCCAAGACCACCGTCAACGTGGGGCGCTTCGTGGGCGGCACCACGGTGAACTCCATCGCCGAGGAGGCGAGCGTGCTCGTGGAGTACCGCTCGAGCTCGGAGGAGTGCCTCGAGGAGATGTACGGCAAGTTCGTGGTGCTCGTGGAGGAGCACCTCAAGGAGCGCACGCGCATCGACGCCAAGCTCATCGGCCGCCGCCCGGCCTCCGGCGAGGTCGTGCCCGCCGGCCAGGCGGAGCTCATCGCCCGCGCCGACGAGGTCATCCGCGAGCTCGGCGGCGTGACGCCCGAGCACCACGAGTCCTCGACCGACGCCAACATCCCCTTCTCGCTGGGCATCCCCGCGCATACCGTGGGCGCCGTGGCGGGGGACCTGCTCCACACGCGCGAGGAGTGGGTCGAGAAGGACAGCCTGCGCCGTGGCGAGGCCGTGATCCTCGCGCTCATGCTGCAGCACGCCCGCGACCTGTGACGGGCGGCTCCGGCCCCGCGGCCGCGCCCCTCTCGCCGCACAAAAAAAGGAGCCCGCAGGCTCCTCCTCCCGTGTGGGATGTGCCGACGCTTACGCCGCGCGCACGCACTTGACGAGCAGCGGCGACTCCGCGTGGTTCTGCTCGTGGGAGGAGAACCACTCGTCCACGTCGTTGAACAGGATGCGCTTGCTGTCGGCCCAGAAGCTGCGCTCGTGGCCGTCGATGAGCGCGCGGTACTCGCCGCCCATGAACCAGCCGTTGTGGCACGCGTCGAGCACCTTGCGCTGGCGCCTGTTCATGTCCTTGATCTTGGTCATGCCTTCCCTCCTTTCGGGTGTGGGTACGCCGCTTGTTATACCCGACGCGACCGATCGCAAAAAGCATGTTGACAGAACCTTTACAACTTGCTAATCACCTCTCCACAGCGCGTTAGCCCAATCTTAGGATTCGGTTCATGCGCCCTTATGGCCGGCGCGCCCAGACTCCTTGCCAGTCCACGAGCAAGGAGGAGCCATGACCCACGCAGACCGACCGACCCCGCGCCTCGCGCCCACGCGCTACCGCCACCGCCGGAGGGCGAGAAGGGCGCCGGCGCTCGTGCTCGTCGCCCTGCTCGCCGTGGCGGCCGTGGCCGCGGCGACAGGGCTCGTGGCGAGCCTCACCGCCGCCGGCGCGGGCTCGGCGGGCGCCGCCTCGGGCGCGGCCGAGCGCTCGACGCCGCGCTCCGAGTGGCGCCGCGGGGTGGTGCCGAAGCTCTACCAGACCGACCCGGAGTGGGCCGGCGACGAGTACGCCGGCGCCACGATCCGCGAGAGCGGCTGCGGGCCCACCTGCCTGGCGATGGCCTACGTGGCGCTCACCGGGCGCACCGACCGGGGGCCCGCCGAGATGGCGGCGTTCTCCGAGCGCGGCGGCCACGTCTCGGACGGCATGACCGCCTGGACCCTCATGACCGACGGCGCCGCCGAGCTGGGGCTCACGAGCGAGGAGCTGCCGGCGGACGCCGGGCGGGTTCGCTCCGCGCTGGCCGCGGGGCAGGTGGTCATCTGCAGCATGCGCCCCGGCGACTTCACCACCACGGGCCACTTCATCGTGCTCGCGGGCGTCACCGACGATGGCGACGTCATCGTGCGCGACCCCAACAGCGCCGAGCGCACCGCCCGCGCGTGGGACCTCGAGGACGTGCTCGGCCAGTGCGCCAACCTCTGGGCCCTCTCCGCGTGAGCGCGGGCGGGACGTCGGGGCCGCGCCCGGGCGCGCCCCGCTCGCGGGGAGAATCGCCCCGCTGCCCGACTCGTTTGTTTCAACATACGTTCAGCTTCCTCCTCGTCCCCGCGTCGGCCCGGTAGCATCGAGCCATCGGGCCGCGCGGGCGTCCAGCGCGGCGACAGGTCACGAGTGAGGTGAGGACATGAGACTTCCCAAAATCGTCATCGCGCCCATCCTGTGCCTCTCGCTGGGGCTTCTCGTCGGATGCGGGCAGGCGCCCGCCCAGGACGATGCGGCGACTCAGGACGAGGCGCCGGCGGCCGAGGCCACTGAGCCCGAAGCGGAGCCGGAGCCCGAGCCCGCGATGAGCAACTGGACGGAGAACTCCTTCTACGAGCGTCCCATCTCCGAGATCGCGAGCGACCTCGAGCTTCTGGGCTTCGAGATGAGCGGCGAGAACTCCTATACGGACACGGACGCGCTCGGCGACGTCGTGTTTTACTTCCTCTCGTTCCGGGGCACGCCCGAGGACAACCCCCTCGAGGGATCGGACAAGACGGTCGGCGTCGACTTCACCATCGAGAACCCGGCGCTCAAGGAGGGCGAGACCGAGTACACCCTGGAGAACCTCGACGAGGGAACGATCCCCACCGGATTCAACGTCGGCTTCTACCTCCCCGAGGCCGACCCCTCCGAGTACGAGGCGCTCGCCACGAAGCTGGCGGACGCGGTCGGCCTGGGCGCGTTCACCGACTCCTACGTGGGCGACTTCGCCGGAACGGGCCGCGTGATCGGCAACTTCGATTACGCGGACACCTACAAGGGCGTCGAGTGCACCTCGATGCTGCTCATCAGCCCAACGATGGACGACTACGTCTCGTCTCTCCCCAACCCTGACATGCCGCTGCTGATCAGCTACGGGCCCTACGTGTCCGAGCGGGCGTAGCCCAGCAGCTTCGCGACCGCGATGGGCCGGGGGCCGCGAGGGCTCCCGGCCCCTCTCATGCCGGCAGCTCCACCGTGAACGTGGTCACGCCGCCCTCGCTGGTCGCGCCAATCGTGCCGCCGTGCAGCTCCACGATCTCGCGCGCGATGGCCAGGCCCAGCCCCGCGCCGCCCGTCGCGCTCCCGCGCGACTCGTCGAGCCGGTAGAACTTGTCGAAGATGGCACGCAGCTTGTGCGAGGGGATCGTGGCGCCGACGTCCGTCACCGTGACGCGCGCGACGCCCTCCGCCACCTCGGCCGCGATCTCGATCGGCGTGCCCTCGTCGCTGTACGCGATCGCGTTGCGCAGCAGGTTGCCCAGCACGCGCGCGAGCCGCGCCGCGTCCGCCTCGATCACGAGCGGCGCGCCGGGTGCCTCGGTCGTGCGGCGCGCGCCGGCCACCGTCACGCGCGCCTCGTTGCCGTGGGCCGCGAGCGCGGGATAGAACTCGTCGGCCAGCTGCACGAGCAGCGCCGCCAGGTCCACGGGCGCGCGCTCGAGCTCGATGTGCGTGAGGTTGTAGCGCGTGATGTCAAAGAACTCGTTGACCAGCCGCTCGAGGCGGCACGCCTTGTCGAGCGCCACGCCCGTGTAGCGCCGCCGCTGCGCCTCGGGCATGTCCGGCACCTCGTCGAGCAGCGAGAGGTAGCCGATCACCGAGGTGAGCGGCGTCTTGAGGTCGTGCGCCAGATAGGTCACCAGGTCGGAGCGGCGCGCGGTCTCGTCGGCGAGGCGGCGCTCCTTGTCGGCCGAGGCCCGCTTGGCCTCCGACGCCACGAGCGCCAGCTCCTCCCAGCCCGCGCCGAACGCCTCGCTCGCCTCGAGGTCGTGCTCGAGGTAGGCGCGCAAGAGCTCCGCGGCGCGGGCGCGCTCCCGGCGGCGGGTTCGCCGGGCGGCGAGAAGGGCCGCGGCGGCGCAGCCCACCGCCACGACGACGATCCCGCAGATCCCCAGCTGCATGAAGAAGTACTTGACGCCCGCGGCGTCGAGCACCACGTCGGGCCACACGCCGAGCTCGTTCAGGTTGTGGTAGTCGAGGAACTGCCGGGAAACCCAGTCCATGAACGAGCCGTTCCAGGCCGAGTCCACAAAGCCGAAGACCGTGTCGAACGCGGCGGACGCCACCACGATCGCGCCCGCCACCAGCACGACGGTCAGCAGCACCGGGCGCAGGCGCCCGCCCTTCTCGTCAGCGCTCAATCTTGTACCCACACCCCCAGACGGTCCGGATGTACTTGGGGTCCTCAAACGAGTCCCCCATCTTCTCGCGCAGGTGACGCACGTGGACGGTAATCGAGCCCGAGCCGTTCTCGTAGTAGGCGTCGCCGAAGATGCGCTGGTAGAGCTCGCGCGCCGAGACCACCGCGCCGTCCGCCTCGAGAAGCACGCGCAGCAGCGAGAACTCCGTGGGCGTGAGCGGGAGCGGCCGCTCGTTGAGCGTGGCGGCGTGGGCCGGCACGTCGAGCACGAGGCCCCGGCAGGTGAGAACCTCGCCCGCGCGGCGCGCGCCCTCGCCGGCGGCGCTGTAGGTGGTGTAGCGCCTGAGCTGCGCCTTCACGCGCGCCACGAGCTCGAGCGGCAGGAAGGGCTTGGTCACGTAGTCGTCCGCGCCGAGGTTGAGGCCGCAGATCTTGTCGGTCTGCTCGCCGCGCGCCGTGAGCATGATGATCGGGTAGCTGTGGCGCGCGCGGATGGCCCGGCAGACCTCCAGGCCGCTCGCCCCGGGCAGCATGACGTCGAGGATCGCGAGGTCGAGCGGCGGCGCGGCGTCGTCGGCCACGCGCGCGAGGGCGGCCGCGCCGTCGTGCAGCCGCTCCACCGCGAGCCCCTCGGCCTCCAGATAGACGGCCACGAGCTCGCAGATCTCCGGCTCGTCGTCAACCACCATCACGCGCGCTCCCATGCGCCTCCCTTCGTCGCGCCCAAGGATACGCGAGCGGGGCGGCGCGAATCCTAACGCTTTCCTAAGACGGGGCGAGGGGGCACGCGGAGGCGGGCCTCCGCCCCGGCGCAGCGATACAATTCCGCTATACCCGCGCCGTCCGAGGGAGCGTCCTTGAATCTCAAGCAGCTCGAGTACTTTGTCGCCATCGCCGAGGAGGGCCAGGTCACGGCCGCCGCGCGCCGGCTGCACATCTCGCAGCCGCCCCTCTCCTACGAGCTCGCCCAGCTCGAGCGCGAGCTCGACACCCAGCTCGTGCGCCGCGGCCCGCGCGGCGTGACGCTCACCGAGGCCGGGCGGCTCCTCTACGAGCGGGCCCGCCGCATCCTCGCGATGGCCACCGCCACCGCGCGCGAGGTCTCGAGCGTGGGCAAGGGCCTCACCGGCACGCTCTGCCTCGCCGTGGCCCCCTCGGCCTCGGCGCTCGCGCCGGGAGCGCGCCTGGCGGAGCTCGCCGGACGGGCGGGCCAGGTCTCGGTTGAGTTGCGTGAGGGCACGGTTCCCGAGGTCATCGAGCTCGTGACCGGAGGCATCGCCGAGGTGGGCGTCGTCCGCACGCCGTTCGCGTCCCAGGGGCTGCGCGTGCGCTACGCCCCGGCCGAGCCGCTCGTGGCGGTGATGCCGCCGGCGCTGGAGCGCGGCGCCGAGCTGGAGGTGGGCCTCGACGAGCTCGCCGACGTGCCGATCGTCTGCGACCGCCGCACCGCGGCTCAGCTGGGCCGCGACGTCTTCTGCCTCACCGAGGACGAGCGCACCACCTGCTCGTGCGCCGCGAGCGGCCTGGGCGTGGGCCTCGTGCCGCGCTCGCTGCTCGCCGTCTGCGACACCGGGCCCTGCTACATCAAGACCGTGACCGAGAAGAACCTCGAGAGCCGCGCCGCCGTCATCTGGAAGGCCGGCCGCGCGCTCTCGCCGCCCGCCGAGAGCGCCGTGGTCCTTCTCTGCGAGCTTGAGTCACGCCCGGCCAGAGCCTCATTCAGGGTCCACA